>JAKSJQ010000013.1 GCA_024402115.1 Bacteroidales bacterium
CGTCGGCATGAAAGGCACAAAAACGCCCCACAAGGTCATTGAAAACAGACGCGCCGCCATCAAATGGGCTATTCAGCACGCCGAAAAGGATGATGTGATAATTCTCGCCGGAAAAGGACACGAGACGTATCAGATCATCGGTAAGGAGAAGACCCACTTCGATGAGAAGGAGATTGTAGCCGGTATTTTTAAGGAAATGGAATAATATGATATATCATCTCATAGATTGGCTTCAGGGAATGATGGACATTCCGGGAGCAGGACTCGTGAAATACCTTTCAGTAAGGGCGATGTGCGCAGCCATCACCTCGTTGCTGTTTGCGCTCATCTTCGGCAAGAAGACCATAGCATGGCTCCAGAAGCAGCAGATCGGCGAAACCATCCGCGACCTCGGACTCGAGGGTCAGATGAGCAAGAAGGGTACTCCTACCATGGGCGGCGTGATCATCATCTTCTCCACCCTCGCAGGCGCGCTCCTGTTCAACAACCTCACCAGCATCTACCCTTGGCTTCTGATCGTCACCCTCGTATGGCTCGGCGGACTTGGATTCAGAGATGACTATATCAAGGTGTTCAAGAAGAACAAGGAAGGTATGAGCGAGAAGGGTAAGCTCATCGGCCAGTTCGTGCTGGCCTTCGGCATCGCCCTGACCATCTGCGTCGTGCCTAGCATCGACACCCACAACCTCGTCACCACCATTCCTTTCGTGAAGGCTCATGAGTTCGACTACTCATGGCTCTCGCCTTTCAAGGGCCAGTTCGGCGTGTACTGCACCTGGGGCATCTACATGGTCATGATCATACTCGTGATCCTCGCCTGCTCGAACGGCAGCAACCTCACCGACGGAATGGACGGCCTCGCTACCGGAACCTCAGCCATAGTCGTGATCGTGCTCGGTATCTTCGCATGGCTCTCAGGCAACATCGTGAATGCCGACTACCTCAACATCATGTACATCCCTGGAACAGGTGAAGTCGCCATCTTCCTCTCGGCTCTGCTGGGTGCGCTGATCGGCTTCCTCTGGTACAACTCATACCCTGCACAGGTATTCATGGGCGACACAGGCAGCCTTGCGCTCGGCGGAGTGATAGGCGTGAGCGCAGTCCTGATCAGGAAGGAGCTCCTCCTCCCTCTTCTGTGCGGTGCGTTCTTCCTCGAGTCGCTTTCGGTGCTTGCACAGAGGGGATACTTCAAGTACACGAAGAAGAAATACGGTGAAGGAAAGAGGATCTTCAGGATGTCCCCTATCCACCACCATTTCCAGAAAGTCAACCCCGACGCCCTGCTCCAGTGGCCTAAGGGAGTCCTTCCGGAGGCTAAGATCGTCAGCAGGTTCTGGATCGTATCCATCATCCTGGGCGTGATAACACTCGCATTGTTGAAAGTACGTTAAAGAAACAATATGTCAAGAATCGTGGTATTAGGCGGTGGTGAGTCGGGCGTAGGCTCAGCCGTCCTCGCAAAGGTCAAAGGTTTCGATGTCTTTCTCTCTGATATGGGAAAGATAAGCGACAGCTATGTGGAAGTCCTCAACAAGTGGGACATCCCATACGAGATGGGTCAGCACACCGAGGATCTGATCCTCAACGCTGACGAGATCGTCAAGAGTCCGGGCATTCCTCTCACCGCTCCTATGGTGAAGAAGGCCGAGGACAAGGGCATCCATATCATCTCGGAGATCGAGTTCGCAGGTCGCTACGACACTGCGAAGAAGGTCTGCATCACCGGTAGCAACGGCAAGACCACCACGACTTCGCTGATCTACTACCTTCTCAAGAACGCCGGCCTCAACGTGGGTCTCGGAGGTAACATCGGCAAGAGCTACGCTCTCCAGGTAGCGACTGAGCACTACGACATCTATGTCCTCGAGCTCAGCAGCTTCCAGCTTGACAACATGTACGACTTCAAGGCGGATATCGCTATCATCACGAACATCACCCCGGACCATCTTGACCGCTACGACCACAAGATGGAGAACTATGTGAAGGCAAAGTTCAGGATCACCCGCAACATGAAGGAGGACGACTGCTTCATCTTCTGCTCGGACGACGAGATAACCATCAAGCATCTCGACGACATCGTGCTCAAGGCGAAGTCCCTTCCTTTCACCCAGAAGACCGAGGTTCCTCAGGGTGCCTACGTCAAGGACGACAAGATGATCGTCAAGGTGGGCAACCAGGAGTGCGACATGTATCTCCAGGAGCTCGCCCTCAGCGGAAAGCACAACGTATACAACTCTATGGCTGCAGCCATCGCCGGTAAGGTCATGGACATCGATAACGAGACCATACGCAGGTCTCTCTCTACCTTCCAGGCTGTCGAGCACAGGCTCGAGAAGGTCCTCAGCATTAAGGACGTACTTTACATCAACGACTCCAAGGCCACCAACGTGGACGCTGCATGGTATGCGCTCGAGTGCCAGACCCGTCCGGTGGTATGGATCGTGGGCGGCAAGGACAAGGGTAACGACTACAGCGTGCTCAACGATCTCGTGAAGGAGAAGGTGAAAGCCATCGTTTGCATGGGCCTTCACAACGAGAAGATACACGAGGCCTTCGAGGGAATCGTCGGCAAGGAGAACATGGTCGACACAGCTTCTGCAGAGGAAGCCGTGAAGGCATGCAGCAAGATGGCACAGTCGGGAGACGTCGTTCTCCTCTCTCCATGCTGCGCAAGCTTCGACCTCTTCAAGAGCTATGAGGATAGAGGAAGACAGTTCAAGGATGCAGTAAGAAACCTCTAGGATGAGCAAGAAGAACAGCGG
This sequence comes from Bacteroidales bacterium, assembly GCA_024402115.1. The sequence goes on from JAKSJQ010000013.1 coordinate 2,766, forward strand.
AATATGGAACCTGCTTGACAGGATTCAGGGCGACAAGGTAATCTGGCTAGTGATCATCTTCCTCACCCTGCTCTCCGTCGTGGCCCTCTTCTCGGCGACCAGCCTCGATGCCGGCGTGCTGAACGGAAGGACTACCCGCGTGCATCTGTTCATGATTCAGACGCTCGTGGTGACCGGAGGTTTCATCCTTATGAGCCTTATCTACAAGATACAGGGAATACGTGTGTTCAAGTTCGTCTCCCAGTTCGGATATGCGCTCTCGATGATGCTGCTCATACCGCTTTTCCTCCACATAAAGAGCGGACCTATTCAGGCCCAGTATATCAACCAGGCATGGCGAACCATACTCATCTTCGGCAAGATCCAGGTCCATGTATTCGAGTTCGTCAAGGTCGCCATGGTGATGTATCTCGCTTGGGCTGTGGACACATGGAAGGGCCACAACTTCGCCATCGCCAACATCCTCAGCGAAAGATACAGACATTTCGGATGGCTCAGCAAGCCTTTCTGGCAGGGAGTCGTCTACATATTCATTCCTATCGTCACCACTGCCATAGGACTCATCTCCGGTAGTGTGTCGACTGTGCTCTTCGTCGGACTCATAATGTTCGCGACCCTCTTCGTCGGAGGGTTCAGCATCAAGGATACTTTTATCTACGGTGCCGCACTTGTGGGTCTGCTAGTCGCAGGATACGGACTCTACAACGTCACCAAGGAAGGCAGCGGACTGAACAAGACCCTGGGTAAGGTATATGACCGAATCGGCACCGCGAAGGGACGTATAGAGACTTTCTCCGGATCAGCCGGAGAAGACGACACGGCAGACCTCGCAGAAATTGCTCAGAGCTCAGGAAAGAAGAGCGTTGCAGAGCAGATCAGGGAGGCCAAGACCGTAAACCAAAGACGAGAGATCATTGACAAGTATACCCAGACCGAGGGTGCCAAGATAGCCATCAAGGAAGGAGGCCTTCTCGGAAAGGGACCTGGACGAAGCACGCAGAAGTATCGTGTTCCGCTCATCTTCGGAGACTACATGTACAGTTTCCTCATCGAGGAGTACGGACTCTGGATGGGCATACTCGTGCTCATCATGTACGTCAGCCTTCTCGCCAGGGGGTCGAGGATCGCGATGTTCTGCAAGAAGACATTCTCGAGAACGGCAGTTGCCGGACTCACCCTGCTGATCAGCGGCCAGGCGATGATGCATATACTCATCAACGTGGGAATAGTGCCGGTGACAGGACAGACTCTCCCTATCGTCAGCGACGGCAAGAGCTCGCTGCTGATGTTCTACATAGCATTCGGCGTTCTGCTCTCGATAAGCAAGACAGCGAAGAAGCAGATGGACAAGGCTATCGAGGAGGCCAGGATGGCCTCAATGGAAAGAGCCAGCACAGGAGACGAGGTCGCAGATACCTTGAGCGACGTGGAGGAACTGGACAATATTGATTAGAAAAAGATGGAATACAGAAAGATAAGGGCAATAATCAGCGGAGGCGGTACAGGAGGACATATCTTCCCCGCCCTCTCGATAGCGAACCGTCTCAAGGAACTCAACCCTGAGACCGAGATCATCTTCGTCGGTGCAAACGGCAGGATGGAGATGGACAAGGTTCCGGCTGCGGGCTACAAGATCTACGGTCTCGAGGTCGCAGGTCTCAAGAGAAGCCTCAGCCTGAGCAACCTCGCCCTGCCTTTCAAATATGCGAAGGGCATCAGGAAAGCCAAGGCAATCATACGCGAGTTCAAGCCAGACATCGCCATCGGAGTCGGCGGATACTGCAGCGCACCTCTTCTCTGGGCTGCCCAGAGCATGGGAGTGCCGACCCTCATCCAGGAGCAGAACGGATTCGCCGGGCTTTCGAACAAGATACTCGGAAAGAGGGCGAAGAAGATCTGCGTGGCATACGAGAACATGGAGAGGTTCTTCCCTGCGGACAGGATAGTGATGAGCGGAAACCCTATCCGCAGCAACATCGTCCCTGCCGACGAGCAGATGAAGCAGCAGGCATACGAGCACTACGGTCTCGACCCTCAGAGAAGGCAGCTTCTCGTGGTCGGCGGTAGCCTCGGCTGCAGGACCCTCAACACCGCTATGCAGAACTGGATCGAGGCTGGCTGCCCGGGTGGAGAAGATGTGGAGGTGATCTGGCAGTGTGGTTCCTACTACAAGAAGAGCATGGACCAGTTCATGGAAGGAAAGAACCTTCCTTACATCCACATGACGGACTTCATCAGCAGGATGGACCTCGCATACGCAGCGGCCGACGTAATGGTGACACGCTCGGGTGCAAGCTCGGTATCGGAGATATGCGCAGCCCACAAGGCGGCGATCTTCGTGCCATCGCCTAACGTCACTGAGGACCATCAGACCCACAATGCGATGGCACTGGTGAACAAGGACGCCGGCATGATAGTCAAGGATGTCGAGGCTGCCCAGAAGCTCATGGGCACGGCGATGGAACTCATCCACGACCAGTCCCACATCGAGGCGATAGAAAGAAACGCGGCTAAGCTCGCAAAGAGAGACGCCGCAGCAACGATAGCAGACGAGATTTACAAGCTCATATAGACCATGTACAAGAACATATATTTCATAGGAATCGGCGGCATCGGCATGAGCGCGATCGCACGCTACTACAAGGCAAAGGGATATGCAGTCGGAGGATATGACAAGACTCCGTCTGAACTCACCCGTCAGCTCGAGGCAGAAGGCATCGAGGTCCACTACGAGGACAATACCGACTATATCCCGAAGAGCGTCGAGAGCACCCTCGTCGTGTACACACCTGCCATCCCTAAGGACATGGGAGAGCTTGTGTACGTTCGTGAGAACGGATACGCCGTGATCAAGCGTTCGGCTACCCTGGGCGAAATCGCACGCGGCCAGAAGTGCCTCGCCGTGTCCGGAACACATGGAAAGACAACCACCAGCACTCTGCTGGCACACATATTCACCGAGTCCGGAGAGGGTTGCTCCGCTTTCCTCGGCGGCATCTCGAAGAACTACGGCACCAACCTCCTCATCAGTGACAATCCCGTGATCGTGGCTGAGGCGGACGAGTTCGACCGTTCGTTCCTCCAGCTCTTCCCAAAGATCGCGGTCATCACCGCAATGGACGCAGACCACCTCGACATCTACAACGACATCGAGCATGTCCATGAGGCTTTCAGAGCCTTCGCGTCACAGGTGAGCGGTACCGTCATCAAGAAGTATGGACTCCCTGTCAGCGAGAACGACACCAAGGCTAAGATACTGACCTACTCCTACGGCGACTCACGCGCGGACTTCTACGCAAAGAGCCAGAGAGTGGACGCATACGGTCACTTCGTGTTCGACCTCGTGTATCCAGGCGGAGTCATCAGCAAGGTAAGGTGCGGCGTCCCAGGATGGGTGAATGTCGAGAACAGCGTCGCTGCCGCTGCCGTAGCCCTCTGCTATGGCCTCGATCCATACAAGATCAAGACTGCCATCGGAAGCTTCAGCGGCGTCAAGAGAAGATTCGACATCCACTACAATGAGCCTGGATGTTCATACATCGATGACTATGCCCACCATCCTAACGAGATATCGACGGCGATCAGTTCTATGCGCGACATCTTCCCTGGAAGGAAGCTCACCGCAGTGTTCCAGCCACACCTCTATACCAGGACCAGGGATTTCGCGGACGAGTTCGCGGCAGCGCTCAGCGGAGTGGACAAGCTCATACTCCTGGACATCTACCCAGCCCGCGAGGAGCCTATCCCAGGCGTCACCTCGGAGATCATCTTCGACAAGGTGACCGCACCAGAGAAGGTGCTCATCAGAAAGGAGGAGCTTATGGACTATCTCGAGAAGGAGCCTATCGACACGCTGATCACCTTCGGCGCAGGCAACATCGACAGGTACATCGAGCCAATCACCGAAATGCTCAAGAAACGTAACGCATAATGTTCAAGAAGATCCTCAGATACGCTCTGCTCGCAGCAGCAGCCCTCGTCCTCCTCTCACTGTGCTGGTTCGGACACCATGTCAGCGAGAAGGAGAGCGGACGCATCAGCTGTACCCGACTGAACGTGATCGTGAAGGACAGCAGCGGGATGAAGTTCATCGACAGGGAGGACATAGATGCGATAATAAACCGCAGCTATGGCAGCTTCTACGGAAAGAAGCTTGACTCCCTCGACCTCAAGAAGATTGAGGACGCCGTCAGAAGCCATACCGCCGTCAGGAACGGACAGGTATATGTCACGAAGGACAGCACCCTCAACGTCATCATCGAGCAGAAGACACCTTTCATGAGGTTCCAGAGCGAGAACGAAGGATTCTACATAGAGAAGGACGGATGCATCTTCCCTCTCCAGAGAGGCTTTGCCGCAAACGTCCCTATCGTGGACGGTGCCATTCCGGTGAGGATTCCGGCGGAAGGATCGGGATATGCGACCACCGACGAGGAGAAAGAATGGATTCAGGGTATCATCGCGCTCATGAAATATATCCGTAGCGACAGGACATGGAAGAACAACATCATCCAGTTCCACGTCGAGGAGAGCGGCGACCTCGTCCTCATTCCTGCCGAAGGAAGGGAGAGGTTCATCTTCGGAGGTCCGGAGGAATTCGAGCGAAAGTTCGAGCAGATGGAGACCTACTACACCAGCATCAAGCCGGTCAAGGACTCCGCATATTACAAGACAGTGAATGTCAAGTACGAGAATCAGATAATTTGCAGATCAAAATAAGTTTATGGAAGACAGATATTTAGTAGCGGTAGACCTCGGCTCGTCCAAGCTCGCGATAACCGTCGCGAGAACGGAGGGGAACAATGTGCATGTGGTCTATTATCATGAGCACGAGTCAGAAGGCGTCGACAAGAGTGCGATACTCAACGAAGCAAAGCTGACAAGAGCCCTCAAGGTGGCGATCGAGAAGGCGGAGAAGGAACTCGGCATCAAGATCAAGCACGCGGCAGTCTGCATGCCGCGTAAGGACATAAAGGTGGTGACCAGCCAGGCCGAGATCGTCCTCGACCCGAACAAGGCCATCACGCTTGAGGATGTACAGGAGCTCATGAAGATAGCAAAGGATAACTGCGGAATCGAGAATGAGGAGACCGAGACCGTGTATGCGGCCGTGGCCCAGTCATACTCAGACGGAGAGGATTTCCAGATCAGCGAGCAGGACATCATCGGTAACGAGAGGGAGAAGCTCGAAGGAAACTTCAAGATATTCGTCGGAAAGAAGACCGGACTCAAGAGGCTCAACAAGGTGTTCTCTGACCTCGGCATCATCCCTATACCTGTCTTCACTGCAAATTCCACTGCACGCACCGTTCTCTCCAGCGGAGAGATGGATTCAGGCGTGGCCCTCGTCGAGATAGGTGCAGGAGTCAGCTCAGTGACCATCTACGTGGGCGGCGTGCTCCGCTATTACGGTTCCATCCCGTTCGGCGGCAGGATCATCACATCCGACATCCGCCAGGAGTGCGGAATCAGTGAGCCTCTCGCCGAGAACATCAAGAAAGGCTATGGCGTATGTCTCCCAAGCAAGCTCCAGCACCTTTCCGAGAAGAAGCTTCAGATCCGCAGCAACAGCGGTGGAAATGACAAGCAGATTCCAGTGAAGTTCCTCTCCGAGATCATCACTGCGCGCATGGGCGAGATCTGTGACGCAATGCTCTACCTTATCCAGGAGAGCGGTCTCTATGACGAACTCCGCAGCGGCATCGTCATCACCGGTGGCGGCGCCTGCATCGCAAACTGCGCAAACCTCTTCTCTGAGAAATCCGGATATAATGTCAAGATCGGCTACCCTGCAGCACGTTTCGAGTATGGAAGCGACTGCGACGGAGTCCACGAGACCTCTGCGGCATCCTCTCTCGGTATGATACTCGAGGCAAAGGAGATGAGCGAAATCAATCATGCCGACGAGGGAAGGAGCGAAGGCATAAGGGTCGGTGACAGCTACACCAGCACAGTCAAGAGCACCAACACATATGTTCCTCCGTTCGACAGACCTTCAGCACCTAAGATCGAACCTGAGCCTGTGGAGAAGACAGACACAAACAGGATATTCGAAGAGGATGAGGCTGAGCGTATCGAACTTGAGAAAAAAGTTAAACGCGAGGCTGAAGAAAGAAGAAAGAAGGAGCAGGAGGAAGAGAGAAGAAAGAAGGCCACCCAAGCTAAGGAAAAGGCAAAGGAGAAGGCAAACAGGACCTTCGGATTCCTTGGAAAGCTCTTCGCGGAAGACGAGGACAACGGTGAGGCATAAACTTTTGAAGAATTGACGCAATGGAAGAATTAGATATCATAACCCCTTCAGACTGGGTACCAGCCAACTCTATCATCAAGGTGATCGGAGTCGGTGGCGGCGGATGCAATGCTGTCGCATACATGTATAACCAGAAGGTAGAAGGATGTACCTTCATCGTCTGCAATACCGACAGGCAGGTTCTCGACCAGAGTCCTGTTCCTGAGAAGATACAGCTCGGCGAGGGTCTCGGTGCAGGAACCGACCCTACCAAGGGCCGCAACTGTGCCCTCGAGGCTCAGCAGTACATCAAGGAGAAGGTCGTGGACACCAACACCAAGATGCTCTTCATCACTGCCGGCATGGGCGGTGGAACAGGAACCGGGGCCTCCCCAGTCATCGCAAAGATGGCCAAGGACGCCGGCATACTCACCGTCGCAGTCGTCACACTTCCGTTCAAGGACGAGAAGAACGGCTCATACGGCAAGGCCATCGACGGTATCAGGGAGCTGGAATCTGTGGTTGACAGCCTCCTCGTGATCGACAATCAGAAAATACTCGAGACCTATCCGGACCTTCTGATCCATGAGGCCTTCCCTAAGACCGACGAAGTGCTCGCCACTGCAGTTAAGTCCATCATCCAGATCATCGAGAAGAAGGGACACATCAACGTCGACTTCCAGGATGTGCAGAACATGATGCGCAACAGCGGCTTCGCACTCATGGGAAGCGGCATAGGCAGCGGAGCTGACCGTCTCAAGGACGCAGTGGGCAACGCAATGTCCTGCCCTCTCCTGCTCGCATTCGACGCGAAGACTGCCCAGAACGCCCTCATCAACATCACCGTAGGACGCAACGAACACGGCATCAAGGCCGGCGATCTCGGAAAAATCAACGAAGAGGTCGAAAAATATCTCGGAAAGGCAAACACTTTCAAACGCGGAATAGTATATGATGATGACCCAGCCTTCGGAGACAAGGTACAGGTAACCATCATCGCGACAGGAATCAAGATGAGCCTTCTCGACGGATCCATCGATTTCAACGAGGGAAGCGTCATCTTCATCAACGAGGACTACACTTATGAGCCTTTCAAGGCCGGCGAGGAGATCGAGCTCTCAGACAGCCGCGTCGTGAAGGTCGGCGGACATAGGACCAACAACCGTCAGTTCTGGTTCAATGAGAAACCTGATCTCTGCGTGAATTCGAACGACGACCTTATCTCTCTCGAGAGGGAGACCGCGAGGGCCAGGGCAGAAAGAAAGACAATAAACGATTAAGACGAAATATGGAAAGAAGAACAAGAGTGAGATTCGCTCCGTCACCTACAGGCCCTCTTCATATGGGCGGTGTCAGGACTGCGCTTTACAACTACCTTTTCGCTAAGCAGCGTGGGGGCGATTTCATCATAAGGATAGAAGACACTGACTCAAACCGCTTCGTACCGGGTGCAGAGGCCTACATCATCGAGGCTCTCAACTGGTGTGGAATAATTCCTGACGAGGGTGTGGACGAGAACGGCAAGGTCGTGGAGACTGCTTCGGAGAAGCATCCTCACGGTCCTTATCGTCAGAGCCAGCGCCGCGGCATCTACAGAAAGTATGCTGACCAGCTCGTGGAGTCAGGCAATGCATATTATGCATTCGATACTGCTGAGGAGCTCAACGCAGCTCGCGCAGCATGTGAGGCCAAGGGTGAGACCTTCATATACAACCAGACCACCCGCATGAATCTCCGCAACTCCCTCTCTATGCCTGAGAGCGAGTGGAAGCCTCTCCTGGAGAGCCGTACCGACTGGACCGTACGCTTCAAGATGCCGGAGAACACAGTGGTCGCCATGGACGACATGATCCGTGGCCATGTCGAGATCAACACCGACACTCTCGACGACAAGGTGCTCTGGAAGAGGGCTGACGAGCTTCCTACCTACCACCTCGCAAACATCGTGGACGACCATCTCATGGAGATCACAGAGGTTATTCGCGGTGAGGAGTGGCTTCCGTCGCTTCCTCTCCACTACCTCCTCTACCAGTCATTCGGATGGCAGGACACCATGCCTCGCTTCGCTCACCTTCCGCTCCTTCTCAAGCCTGTTGGAAACGGAAAGCTCAGCAAGCGTGACGGAGACAAGATGGGTTTCCCTGTATTCCCTCTCAACTGGCTCAACTCAGAGGGTGAGACCTACCACGGCTACCGTGAGGACGGTTACTTCCCTGAGGCATTCGTCAATCTCCTCGCTATGCTCGGCTGGAATCCTGGTACAGAGCAGGAGATATTCTCTATGCAGGAGCTCATCGACGCATTCTCTATCGACCATGTGAGCAAGTCAGGAGCGAAGTTCAACCCTGACAAGGCGAAGTGGTACAACAAGGAATACCTCCGCATGAAGAGCGACGAGCAGCTTACCGACGCATTCATGCCTATCCTCGCATCAAAGGGCATCAACGAAGATTACTACAAGGTCAAGAAGATCGTCGCCCTTATCAAGGAGCGCGCAACCTTCGTGGCTGACTTCTGGGACATCGCTTCATACCTCTTCGTTGCTCCTGTCGAGTACGCGGAGAAGGACGTGAACAAGTTCTGGAAAGAGGAGAACTACACTCTCGCACTCGAGGCAGCTGACTTCATCCTCGCTTATGAGGGAGAGTTCACCAAGGAAGCCCTCGAGGGACCTCTTGAGGAATACATCCGCGGTAACGAATGGCCTATGGGCAAGGTGATGAACTGCCTGCGTCTCGCACTCGTGGGCGCAAGCTCAGGACTCGGTATCGCCGACATCGTGACCATCATCGGCAAGGAGGAATTCGCTCGCCGTATCGAAGCCATCAAGGCTAAGCTCTGCTAATATTTAATTAATACTGTATAACGAAGACGCCCGGCTGATGAGCAATCATCTCCGGGCGTCTTGATATCTAGCGGCAAGCTTGCCGTGGCATTTTTTGCAATAGGTCAGGCTACCTGGCAAGCAGCTCGAGAGCCTGGTCTACAGTCAGCGACTTCTCCACGCAGAATACGCCGGAACGGCTGCGCTGAAGGGAGTTGAGGAAAGCTCCTGATCCAAGAGTCTCGCCTAGGTCGCGGGCAAATGCGCGCACATAAGTTCCCTTCGTGCAAGCCAAGTGAATCGAAGCGTGAGGAAGACTGAGGTCGTCCTCCGCGACATTGATTCGGGACGAGGCCTTCGACACGGCTTCTCCTGAGGCTGAGGTCTCATGCGACATCTCACTCTGCGAGCCCCCTCCCAGAGGGCCCCTCCCTCTTATGATGCCGAGGGTGGCACAGTCGCCGGAGACCTCAGCCTCGGAAGAAGCAACTGCGGAGAGACTCTTCTCAAATGTGAGCAACTCACACTCGGAGATGGTGATGCGGCTGGCGCGGAGGACGTCGTCCGGGATAGGCTCGCCAGCCTTGAAGGCCTTGCGGGCTATCTCATAGGCCCTGACACCGTCGACGGACTTAGCACTGAAAAGAGGAGCCACCTGATCCTGCTCGCCTATGAAGCCGACGAGAGCATCACGTACTGAAGCCTCGTCGATGTGCTCGTATGGATAGCGCTGATCTATGTCCTTCTCGAGATCGTAGGACGGAGTGGTGGCACCGAAGGTCACTCCTGCCACATAAGCCTTGTCATGGCGCTGGAGGTCATCGGCAAGCTTGGTGGCGTTGCCGATGCAGACGAGCAGCACGCCCGTCGCGAGTGGATCGAGCGTTCCGGCATGACCCACCTTAAGATTCTTCTTGCCGAAATGACGGATGGCCGCGAACTTCACCTTGCGAATGACGTCGGCGGAAGTCCATCGATATGGCTTGTCGATGGGAATGATGATGCCGCCGGGGTAATCATCGATTGACCTCGACAGCAACTCTGTATTTACGTCCGGAACGAAAGGCTCAGCCATGTACTGAGCTACTTTACTGGAATCTTGTCGATTCTACGCTGATGGCGACCACCTGCGAACTCGGTGTTCATCCAGGTGTCCACGATCTTGAGCGCAGTCTCGAGAGAGACGAAACGTGCCGGCATCACGAGGACGTTGGCATCGTTATGCTCCTTCACGAGAGCACCTACCTCCTCGCACCATGCAAGACCTGCACGGATACCCTGGTGGTGGTTAAGAGTCATTCCGATACCGTTGCCGGTTCCGCAGAGGGCGATACCCCTTTCCACCTCACCGTTCTCGACTGCGTTTGCGAGTGGATGTGCAACATCTGCATAGTCCATGCTCTCGGTGCTGTCGGTACCGAAGTTGACCATTTCATGACCCTGGGCAGTGAGATGCTTGATGATCTCTGCCTTGTATTCAACGCCTGCGTGATCGCAGCAAATTCCAAGTTTCATATCTTTAGAACACCGTTTATTGGTTATTGACACAAATATAGCACGAAAAACGCTATTTTTACAGAAGAATGTTGTAACAAGAACGCTCTTTCTCCGTCTATATGGCAGAAACACCAAAAATCAGAAAGAAATGAGAACACGTACATTCATCACAACGACACTCTGCATCATCCTTCTCACAGGATGTATCGGCAACAATACCACCGCAGCAAGAAGCAAGAAAGCATCTATCGTCCAGACCTTGTCACAATTCAAGGGCATCGATGACGTCGAGTATCTGGACATCAGCGGACCTCTCCTTGGCATAGGCAAACTTTTTGCGAAAGATGCCCTGGACGGCGTTCCAATGAACAAGATCAAGAGCATAAACATCCTCGAGGCAGAAGGGGCAGCCGACAACGTGAGGGAAGAAATCATCGAGAAAGTCGGCAAGGCTCTCACCGGATATGAGATTCTCATGTCGGCAAAGGACGACGGAGACGACGTCACGATCTATGCTGACATGGACGATGACATAATCAACGAACTGATATTATTTGTAAAGAACGAGGCTACGGTAATCGCACTCAGCGGAAAGCTGTCGCTGAAGGACGTAAGCAAGCTGATCAACGACTAGAAGATGACGAGGGAAGAATTCGACAGGACATGGCTGCCGCTGGCGCCTGGATTCTATAAGGTGGCCTACTACCTTCTGGAATCCGAGGCCGAGGCAAAGGATGCCGTCCAAGAAATCTTCGTCAAGCTCTGGACCACTCGCGAGCAGATAGAGCACGTCCTCAACCCCAAGGCCTACGGCACGATGATGGTTCGCAACATCTGCATAGACGTCATACGCAAGGCTGAGAAGACACAGCATGAAAGCATACCGGAAAACCTGACGGCACCGCCACCAGACTCCAGACGCGAATCTCAGGAAAGGCTGAAAGCCACCGAGGAAGCGATGAAGGATCTTCCGGAACTGCAGCAGAAGATACTCAGGATGCGAGTCTGGAGAAAGATGGAATTCGACGAGATAGCGGACGAGCTCGGATTGAGTCAGGTAAACGTAAGGGTCCAGTTGAGCCGGGCCAGGAAGAGGCTCAAGGAACAGTTAGAAAAGGATAATTGATGAAAAGGATAGAAGACATTGAGAACATGGAGCTCGACGAGCTCATCGCGGAGGCCGAGAAGATCGACGTCCAGGTTCCATCGGACCTTGAGTCAGGTATCCGCTCGAAGATAGTAAGACAACACAGGATCCGCATGGATCGCATACGCTACGGAGTGGCCGCTGCGATCACGGCTCTATTCGGCTGCTCGCTCCTTCTGAGCATCACGCTCTCCAGCCGTGACCAGGCACTGGAAGACACTTTTGACGACCCGGAGCTCGCATATGCGGAAGTCCAGAAGGCATTCGGAAAGATTTCGGATGCGCTCAACGCAGGAGCCAGGGAAGCCAGCCTCGGAGAGGCAAGATTCGCACAGACTACAAGACATATAAACGATCTAATGAACTAGAAATATGAAGAAGTTAATCACCATAGCAGTGCTCGCACTCGTTTCGATTGCGACTTTCGCACAGACCAGCAGAGAAATCTACGACAAGTATTCGGACATGGAGGGAGCAAGCGCCGTGTACATCTCCCCTCTCATGTTCAAGATGATGAAGGCACTTCCTGACATGAACGTCGGAAACGGCAAGGACGTCAACATCACCAGCATGATCTCGACTCTCGACGGAATGTTCATCCTCGAGGTCGGCGGCAATGCGGCGAAGAACCTCAACAGCGATGCTGAGAAGCTCGTGAAGGCAGGTAAGTTCGGCCTGATGATGGAGGCAAAGGACAACGGAGAGAACACCAGGATTTACAGCGTCGAGAAGGGCGAATACATCACGGATCTAGTGCTTCTGACCAGCGGCAGCACCGAAACCACCTTCATCGCGATCTCCGGAAAGCTCAGAAGTGACGATATCGCCAAATTGTTGGACGATTAGCTTACGGAAGTTATTGTAAGTTCGGAAAATAAGCCCTATATTTGCGCCCGCTGAAGTCCACGGTGGACAAGGCATTAACAAATTAATCTTTTTGCACGATGGCTGAATACCTTATGCCAGAGAAGAAGCAGGAGATTTTTGCGAAGTACGGAAAGTCTAATACAGACACCGGTTCTGCAGAGAGTCAGGTTGCTTTATTTTCCTACCGTATCGCTCACCTTACCGAGCATGTGAAGAAGAACAAGAAGGACGTGGTTACCCGTCGTTCACTTCTCCGCCTCGTAGGTAAGAGACGCAGCCTTCTTGATTACCTCAAGAAGACTGATATCGAGAGATACAGAAATATCGTGAAGGAGCTCGGTCTCCGTCGATAATCCACATAGTAGGAGAAACTCTGAAAGGGGACCATTCCATAAGATGGGAGTCCCCTTTTTTCGGAAGATTACGTCTGAGGTCGTCAACAAACTCTCAACCTGCGGCGACTGAGGGCAAAAATATATAATCGGACAAACAAAGACGAGACAATACTAATCAACTCCCAATAGGGGGAGGCAGGTTGAAAAGACAATAAATGAACATTATCACTAAGAAGATCGAATTATCCGACGGCAGGGTAATCGAAATCGAGACCGGCAAGCTCGCAAAGCAGGCTGACGGTTCAGCAGTGGTCAAGATGGGAGGCACAATGCTCCTCGCGACCGTCTGCGCAGCAAAGGAGGTCAAGGAAGGAACAGACTTCATGCCTCTCACTGTAGACTACAAGGAGAAATTCTATTCAGCAGGTCGCTTCCCAGGCGGCTTCATGAAGAGAGAAGGCAAGTCATCAGACTACGAGATCCTCATCTCACGTCTCATCGACCGCCCTATCCGCCCTCTCTGGCCATCTGACTATCACCTCGAGACCTTCGTCAACGTGACCCTCATCTCAGCAGAGAAGGACATCCAGCCTGACGCACTCGCAGGTCTCGCAGCATCCTGCGCAATCGCAACCTCAGACCTCCCATTCGAGGGCCCTATCTCAGAGGTTCGCGTATGCCGTATCAACGGTGAGTATGTAATCAACCCTACCTTCAGCGAGATGAAGGCAGCAGACCTCGAGCTCATGGTAGCCGCTACCGAAGAGAACATCATGATGGTCGAGGGTGAGATGAACGAGGTTTCTGAGCAGGTAATGCTCGGTGCCATCAAGTTCGCTCACGAAGAGATAAAGAAGCACTGCCGCGTACAGAAGGAGCTCATGAAGGAGCTCGGTACCTACGACAACAAGCGTGACTACCCACATGACATCCAGGACGAGGAGCTCAGGAAGGCAGTTCACGACTTCTGCTACGACAAGTGCTATGCACATGCTAAGTCTGCAAAGCCTAAGCATGAGCGTGAGGAAGGCTTCACCGCTATCAAGGAGGAGTTCCTCGCAACCATTCCTGAGGAAGACAGGGAGATGAAGGAGCCACTCGTCAACAGGTATTTCCACGACGAGGAGAAGGAGGCTATGCGTAACATGATCCTCGACGAGGGTATCCGCCTCGACGGTCGTGCAACCGACGTAGTACGTCCTATCTGGTGTGAGGTTGACTACCTCCCATGCGCACATGGCTCAGCAATCTTCACCCGCGGTGAGACTCAGTCTCTCGCTACCGTCACCCTCGGTACCAAGATGGACATGAAGGAGACTGATGAGGTCCTCATCCAGGATGACCAGCAGTTCGTCCTCCACTATAACTTCCCTCCTTTCTCAACCGGCGAGGCTAAGTCACAGCGTGGCGTTGGCCGTCGTGAGATCGGTCACGGAAACCTCGCACTCCGCGCACTCAAGCCAGTGGTTCCACTCGCTCCGGAGAATCCATACGCAGTTCGCGTCGTTTCCGACATCCTCGAGTCAAACGGTTCGTCATCAATGGCATCTGTCTGCGGTGGCTGCCTCGCACTCATGGATGCAGGTGTGAAGATCAAGAAGCCTGTTGCAGGTGTCGCTATGGGTCTTATCACCGACGCAGAGCGTCCTAACGAGCGCTATGCAATCCTCACCGATATCCTTGGCGACGAGGATCATCTCGGCGACATGGACTTCAAGGTAACCGGTACCGCTGACGGTATCACCGCTACCCAGATGGATATCAAGGTTGACGGTCTTTCATACGACGTTCTCGAGAAGGCTCTCGAGCAGGCACGTCAGGGTCGTCTCCACATCATGGGCGAGATGATGAAGACCATCAGCGCTCCACGTGAGGACTACAAGCCATTCGTTCCTCGCATCGAGCAGATGATCGTAGCTTCCGAGTTCATCGGCGCTATCATCGGTAAGGGCGGCGAGACCATCCAGAAGATCCAGAAGGAGACCGGTGCTACCATCACCATCACCGAGGAGCCTAACCCAGCTGGCGAGGGTACCGTAGGTGTTGTAGACATCGCTTCTAACGACGCTGAGGCTATGGCTAAGGCTAAGGCATGGATCGAGGGCATCGTTGCTGTACCTGAGGTTGGCACAGTCTACACCGGTAAGGTAGTAAGCATCCTCGAGTTCGGTGCATTCGTTGAGATCCTCCCTGGTAAGGAAGGCCTCCTCCACATCTCAGAGATCGCTTGGAACAAGACCGAGAAGGTTGAGGACGTAGTGAAGGTAGGTGACGTAGTTGACGTCAAGCTCCTCGAGATCGACGCAAAGACCGGCAAGATGAGACTCTCTATGAGGGCTCTCACCGAGAAGCCAGAGGGTTACGTAGAGCCTGAGCGCAGGCCTCGTCCTCAGGGTGATCGCGG
This sequence comes from Bacteroidales bacterium, assembly GCA_024402115.1. The sequence continues at coordinate 18,069 of JAKSJQ010000013.1, forward strand.
TCCACGCCGTGACGACCGCAGAGATGACCGTCGTGGCGATCGCGGCCCACGCCGTGACGACCGTGGTCCACGTCGCGATGACCGCGGCCCTCGTGGTCCTCGTCGCGAGAACAGACCTGCAGAGGAGGAGACTCCACGTCAGGAGCCAGAGATGTTCTAGTCTAAGGACTTGAATATATAGAAAAGGCGGTGACCTCGTGGTCATCGCCTTTATTTTTTGGCTTTCCTAAACCAAGGGAACTCCCCTACTTTTACTTTGGCATCTGTCGGAGCATTGCCTCGCAGCCTTTGAGTATGTCCTGGAAAGTGGTCTCGAAATCGCCTGTATACCATGGATCCGCGACGTCGCGGGAGCGTCCGGTATATGACATCATAAGATGTATCTTACCCTCCGGATCGTCAGGTATAATTCTCTTTATCCACCTGAGGTTGGACGAGTCCATGCAGATGATTCTATCGTAGAGATCATAATCCCTGCGAGTCACCTGGCGCGCGGTCTTGGACTTGTCGAACACGACTCCATGCTGGGTGAGACAACGCTTTGCAGGCGGATAGATAGGATTTCCTATCTCCTCGGTTGACACGGCAGCAGATTCGATATGGAAGGCATCCTCGACACCGTATGAGCGTACGAGTGCCTTCATTATGAATTCTGCCATGGGTGATCGGCAGATGTTCCCATGGCAGACGAAAAGTATTTTGGTCATGATTATTTCTTAAGGAATGATGCCGGCGTCTTGCCGCCGGTGTAGCGGGCGAAGTTGCTGTAGAATGTCTGGAGAGAACTGTATCCGCACTTCACTGCGACATAGCGCATAGGATACTGCTCGTCAGAATTCTGCATGAGCTCGATGGCGTACTTGATCCTTCGGCTGTTGATGAACTCAGCGAAGTTCTGGCCATACTCATCGTGGATGATGTTCGAGAGGTATGTACGGTTTGTACCGAGTCTCTCGGCAAGGTCCACAAGCTCAAGTCCGGGCTCGAGGAAAATCTGCTCGTCAAGGGCGGCCTTGAGGGCGGCAGAGTACTTGGCCATCGAGTTCTTGATGGTACCAGGAGCCGGAGCCTCCTCCTTCCTCTCCTCCTCGGCCTTGTTCGCCTTCTCGAGCTTCTCGATGAGGTCCTCGGTACTGGTCTCGATGCCGTATGAATACTGGCCCACGAAGTAGATGATCACTCCGGTGACGGTAAGGAGAACGATTACGAGAGGATTGGCGGTGGAATCGATGGTATTTGAAGAAAGGGCGAGGGCGATGCTGACGAACATCGCAACCCAGGTGTAGATCGCCACGTAACGGTCCATGCTGTCCGCAAAGCCGATAAGCTCCGAGTAGTAGTTCTCAAGGTCAGTATGGTAAGTCTTGAGGTTGTAGTTGCCGTAGAAGAGCGCAAAGGCGAACTCACATGCAAGGAAGAGCTTGAAGCACCAGTAGCATACGATCTTCTGCAGGTGGAATGACTCTGCAGGATAACCTGCGATAGGAGTCTTGTTCATCGCGCTTGCGATGAAGGCCCTCCAGTTGTCAGTTCCCATTGAGGCGTCGATACCGATCACGACTGCCCACGCAATCACGACTGGAACAAACAATGCGAAATCCTTTTTCTGAACGCCCTCACGAGTAGTGAGGAACTTGATGAAGAGGATATAGAATATCGGACAAAGAGGTGCTACGATGGTGTGGAATACATCCACCCAGATGCTGCCTTCGAGGCCCGGAACCGAATAGAGCGCGATACTGAAAAGATGCGCGGCGAGAATCACGAGGGTGACGATCATCATCTTCTGTGACTTGATGGTCTTTCTCTTAGGGAAGAAGATCATCTTGCCTGCCCAGTACAATGCTACTATTGCGAGAAGGATGAATAATATGGCTCTTGTCATGACTAAGTAATATGTGTGTACACAAATATAGGAATTTTTTGAAAAAAAGTTTATATTTGTCCAAAGGAAGAAATTCACATCATGGCACCTTATTACACACAAGAATTAGATTTGTCTAAGTACACGGTTCTCGCCGTGGACGATATCCAGCTTAACCTCCTGCTACTCAAGAAGATGCTCAGCAAGTTCAATTTTACCTTGCAGACCGCGAGCAGCGGCCAGCAGACCTTGGACATCGTAGCAGAGAAGAAACCAGACCTCATCCTCCTCGACCTCATGATGCCAGGAATCGACGGTTTCGAGGTCATCCAGAGGCTGCGTGCTAATCCTGAGACCCAGGATATCCACATCATCATCCTCTCAGCGCTCAACTCTCACGAGGACATCGTGAAGGGTTTCAAGCTTGGTGCGAACGATTTCATCACCAAGCCTATCATCATGGAAAAGCTTTTCAACAGCGTCATCACGCAGTTCAAGCTTATCGAGGCAAAGCAGTAAAAAAGAGCTATAGAAAAGAGAGGCCGACTGGATTTCAGTCGGCCTCTCTTTTATTTCATTCTGTCTATTCGTCCTTCGCGAAGAACTTGTACTGGAAGAGAATCAGGTAGAACGCTCCCACGGTCACGCAGCTGTCTGCAAAATTGAATACCGGATCAAAGAAGCTGAACACCACCTTACCTGCTGCATTCTTGATCTCGAAGAGCGGGAAGTAGAACATATCCACGACCTTGCCGAAGAGGAACGGTGCGTAGCCGTCTCCGAAATGCGCGACAGTGGTCACTGTAGACTCGCTGAAGATGAGTCCGTAGAACCAGCAGTCGATTATGTTTCCGAGGGCTCCTGCGGCAATGAGGGTCAGTCCAACCACCACGCCTGTCGGAGTGTTCTTGGCCTTGAGGAGATGGTTGATGTACCAGACCATGACCCCGAAGAGCACTATGCGGAACACCGAAAGGCAAAGCTTACCTACCCAACCTCCGAACGCCATTCCGAACGCCATTCCCTTGTTCTCTACGAAGAGAAGGCGGAACCACTCGAAGATCTTGATCTCTCCTCCGAGGGTGAAGCTTGTCTTTACCCAGATCTTGATGAGCTGGTCGATGATGACCAGGCACACTCCGAGCACGAGAAGCCACTGCCCCTTGGAGAGCTTCATCCTGCTGTTCATTAGTTCTTACCCTGCTTTGCGAGCATCTCCTTCGCTTCAATGGAAAGAGTTGCGTGAGGGACGAGACGGAGCCTCTCCTTAGGGATGAGCTTACCAGTCACGCGGCAGACGCCGTAAGTCTTGTTCTCAATCCTGACAAGGGCAGCCTCAAGGTTCTGGATGAACTTGTACTGGCGCTGTGCGAGCTGACCGGCCTCCTCCTTTGAGAGAGTGGCAGCACCCTCCTCCATTGCCTTGAATGAAGGTGCGGTGTCGTCGATATCATTGCTGCTGTCGTGCGAGATGATACCACGGAGAGTGGTATACTCTTCTTTCGCCTTCTGGAGCATATCAAGAATGATGGCCTTGAACTCCTGAAGGTCCTCGTCGCTATACCTGACGTTGAACTCTGGTTTCATTTCTTCTGCCATAGCTTTATCTTAGTTTATCTTTTCAACATTGATTCTGATCTGTCCGTCGTTCCAATCAACTTCCGAGCCATTCTGAGCGGCCTCGCTGAACTCTACGCTCTTTGCGAGAGTCTGAACGGCCACGTACTCCGAGAACTCAGAGAGGGACGCCTTGATCTCCTCTGCAGCCTCACCTTCTGCCCAGATTGCAACCTTGATGCGGTCGGTAACCTCGAAGCCGCTGTCCTTACGGAGGTTCTGCACGCGGTTGATGAGCTCACGTGCGGTTCCTTCGCGTACGAGCGCGTCTGTGAGGGTGATGTCGAGCGCAACGGTAAGTGGGCCGTCCGAAGCGACGAGCCATCCCGGCATGTCCTCAGAATGGATCTCATAGTCACCAGTCTTGAGGATGACGTCGCCTGAAGGAAGCGAGAGAGTATATCCTGCCTCAGTGCCCTCAGTATTCTGGATAGCGTTGATCTGTTCCTGGGTAAGGGTTCCGAACGCCGCAGCGATCTCCTTCATCTGCTTGCCGTATACCTTTCCGAGGGTCTTGAAGTTAGGCTTGATCTTCTTGGTGATGAGGCCTGCGGTGTCCTGAAGGAACTCAGCATTCTTCACGTTGACCTCGGTGAGGAGGATCTGCTTCACAGCCTCAAGCTGCTCCTTCACCTTGTCGTTGGTGACAGGGATTACGAGCCTTGAGAGAGGCTTGCGGACGTTGATACCGACCTTCTTGCGGAGTGCGAGCACCATTGAAGATGACTTCTGTGCGAGCACCATCCTCTCCTCGAGGTCGGTGTCGATGAGAGCCTCGTTGCATGCAGGCATTGCGCAGTAGTGAACTGAGTCTGCACCAGGAACGAGGTCCTTGTAGAGCCTTTCCATGTAGAACGGTGCGATAGGAGCTGCAAGGAGCGCGATGTCCTTGAGTACCTCATAGAGGGTCTGATATGCAGCGAGCTTATCGCTTGCGAGGCCAGAGCCCCAGAGGCGCTTCTTATTGAGGCGGATGTACCAGTTGCTGAGGTCATCGCCCACGAAATCCTGGATGAGACGGCCTGCGAGAGTGACGTCGTAGTCCTCATAAGCGGCAACGACTCCCTTGACGAGGGTGTTGAGACGGCTGATGATCCACTTGTCGAACTCAGGACGCTGCTCATAAGGCACGAGCCCAGCGTTAGGGTCGAAGTTGTCGATGTTTGCATAGAGAGCGAACATCGAGTATGAGTTATAGAGTGTTCCGAAGAACTTCCTTGACACTTCCACTACTCCTGCCTCGTCAAACTTGAGGTTGTCCCAAGGCTGAGCGTTGGTCATCATATACCAGCGGAGTGCGTCAGGACCATAGGTGTCGAGAGCCTTGAACGGATCGACAGCATTGCCGAGGCGCTTGCTCATCTTGTCGCCCTTCTTGTCGAGCACGAGACCGTTCGAGATCACGCGCTTGAAGGCGAGACTGTCGCTTACCATGGTATGGATAGCGTGGAGAGTATAGAACCATCCGCGGGTCTGATCGACGCCCTCGGCGATGAAGTCCGCGGTGCATCCGAACTTATCGCTGTCGACGCTGCGGAGACCTTCCTGTGCGTAAGGCATCGCACCTGAATCGAACCATACGTCGATGAGGTCTGCCTCACGGGTCATCTTCTTGCCAGACTCTGAAACGAGGTAGATATTGTCTGCATAAGGCCTGTGGAGATCGATCTTGTCGTAGTTCTCCTTGCTCATGTCCTCAGGATCGAAGCCCCAGTCCTTGAATGGGTTGCTTGCCATCATGCCTGCTGCGACAGCCTTCTCGACCTCTGCATAGAGCTCCTTGACTGAGCCGATGCACTTCTCTTCCTTGCCGTCCTCGGTACGCCAGATAGGGAGCGGAGTTCCCCAGTAGCGGCTGCGGCTGAGGTTCCAGTCCTGGATGTTCTCGAGCCACTTTCCGAAACGACCGGTACCGGTGGCCTCTGGCTTCCATGTGATCTGCTCGTTGAGTTCCATCATCCTCTCGCGTACTGCTGTAGCCTTGATGAACCAAGAGTTGAGCGGATAGTAGAGGACTGGCTTGTCGGTACGCCAGCAGTGTGGATATGTATGCACATGCTTCTCGATCTTGAATGCGCGGCCGTCGGCCTTGAGCATCATGCAGATGTCGATGTCGAGGGTAGGTGCATCAGGAGCGAGGCTTGAGTCGTAAGCGTTCTTCACGAAGCGGCCAGCCCACTCCGCATAGTCAGCGGACACGCGCTCTGCGGCATATGCAGGATCGAGATCCTCAACGCGGTAGAAGCGACCCTGAAGGTCAACCTGAGCCTGAGGATCACCGTTTGCGTCGATGACCATGAGAGCAGGAACTCCTGCTGCGCGAGCGACCTTCTGGTCGTCAGCACCGAAGGTAGGTGCGATATGTACTATACCGGTACCGTCCTCAGTGGTGACATAGTCGCCGAGGATCACGCGGAAAGCGCCCTCGTCTGGACGGAACCAAGGGATGAGCTGCCTGTAGCTGATGCCTTCGAGCTCGCTGCCCTTGTATGAGCCTTCGAGCACACGGTAAGGCACGAGCTTGTCGCCTGGTTTGTAGTCCTCGAGCGCGATCTCTGCAGCCTTAGGGTTGAAGAGAGAAGGGATGAGGGCCTCTGCAGCGACGTATACGGCAGGCTGACCGGTATATGGGTTGAACGAGAGTATCCTGCGGTAGGTGATGTTAGGACCGACGCAGAGAGCGGTGTTTGAAGGAAGGGTCCATGGAGTGGTAGTCCATGCGAGGAAGTATGCCTGACAGCCCTCGTTTCCGAAGATCTTCTCCGACTTCTCGTCCCTTACCACCTCGAACTGTACGGTGACGGTGGTATCCTTGACATCGCGGTAGCAGCCTGGCTGGTTGAGCTCGTGAGAGCTGAGGCCGGTTCCTGCTGCAGGTGAATATGGCTGGATGGACTTACCCTTGTAGAGGTAGCCCTTCTCGTAGATCTTCTTGAGAAGATACCAGAGAGTCTCGATGTAGCGGTTGTCATAGGTGATGTATGGATCGTCCATATCCACCCAGTATCCTATCCTCTCAGTGAGGTTCCTCCACTCCTTGGTGTACTTCATGACCTCCTTGCGGCAGGCATCGTTGTACTCAGCCACGCTGATCTTGGTTCCGATGTCCTCCTTGGTGATGCCGAGCATCTTCTCGACGCCAAGTTCTACAGGAAGGCCGTGGGTATCCCAACCTGCACGGCGATTGACCTTGAAACCGCTCTGGGTCTTGTAGCGGCAGATGGAATCCTTGATGGAACGAGCCATCACATGGTGGATACCTGGCATTCCGTTCGCCGATGGCGGACCCTCAAAGAAAATGAACTCCGGAGCTCCCTCACGGAGCTCAAGCGACTTCTCGAACGCATTCTTGAGTTTCCATTCCTGGAGAACCTCAGAAGCAACGCCTACAAGGTCGAGGCCTTTATACTCTCTGTATGTCATAATCTGTCTATATTTCAATCAAATAAGCACGGTTTTCCGCGGTCCGCAAAGATACATATTAAAGAGGGTTATTACAAAAAAATGAGTAATTTTGCGACCATATGACAGCATTGGACATCATACTGCTGGCCTGCTTCGCACCAGCCATCTGGAACGGCTTCAGGAAAGGCTTGATTTCTCAGCTCCTCGGCCTGGCATCCCTCATCATAAGCATTTGGGTATCATTCCATTTCGCCACTCCGATAGCAGCCTGGCTCAACACATGGATCGAGGTCTCCCCTGTCGCCTTGAAGGTCGCAGCATACGTTATCATCTTCATCGCCATTGCCATCGGAATGAACTTCCTCAGGGTGCTCCTTGAGAAAGTGATCAAGTTCGTGATGCTCGACTGGGTGAACAAGATCTGCGGAATGGTCCTCGCGATCATCGGGACAGCCATAGTCCTGGGTGTCATCATCATGCTGTTCAACTCACTCAACGTCAACTTCCACATCGTCGAGGAGGAGAGGCTGGCGACAAGCCAGGTCTACCAGTTCCTCAAGGGCTTCGCCTATGGCCTGTTCCCGTACATGAAGGAAATGATGTTACTCTAGCATGACCATGGAAAGAATCATACTGATCGAAACCTCCACAGCTCTCTGCTCAGCCGCAATGGCCGAGGACGGAGCCGTCACATATTACCGCGAAAGCGATGCGATGCGTTCGCATGCTTCCCTCACAGCCGTATTCGTAGACGAGATGCTCAAGGAAAGAGGCATCAGCCTCAAGGACGTTGATGCGGTATGCGTCAGCATGGGCCCAGGTTCATATACAGGCCTGAGGGTAGGAGTATCCACAGCTAAGGGCCTCTGCTTCGGAGCCAAGCTCCCACTTCTGGCAGTAGGTACGCTCGACATACTCGTACACCAGGCCATCGCAGAGGGCCTCGTTCCCGAAGGCTGCAAGTACATAATTCCTATGGTCGATGCACGCAGGATGGAGGTATATTCTGCAGTGTTCACCCCTGACGGAAAGCAGGTAAGCGAGACAGAGGCTGTCATAATCGACGAGAACAGCTTCGCTCAGCAGCGCGCTGAGGGCCCCGTGCTCTTCATCGGTGACGGAGCGGGAAAGTGCGAGAAGGTTCTCGGTGGAGAAGGAATGTACTTCGCCCAGTGCTGTCCCAAGGCGTCCGCCATGCTCGTACCGGCAATCTCTGAATACAAAGAAAAACGGTTCAGGGATGTCGCATACCTTGAACCGTTCTATCTTAAGGAATTCGTTGCTACAGTCAGCAGCAAGAAACTATTTTAACAGCTTGTCGAGAAGCTTCCTGAGGTCTGACTCGCTGGAGATCTGCTCATTGAGGAGCTCGTCACCCGCGATGAAGAAGGTAGATGGAAGCTGCTGGAGAGCGTAGAGGCTAGCATATTTCGAGTTGGCCTCATTCACGTCACAAACGTTCACCCAAGGAAGATTCTGCGCCTTCATGGTCGCAGCCCATGAGGTCTTGTCACCCTCGAGAGCCACCTGATAGATCTCGAGACCCTTTGAGTGATACTCATTGTAGAGAGGAAGGAGAACGTCGAGGTTCATCATCTTCTGCTCAGGGGTGAGAGTCCAATAGTGGAGCATTATGACCTTGCCCTTCACGTCGCTGAGCTTCTGCTTCTGAGCGTTGATGTCAGGAAGCTCGATATCGATGAAGCCGACGCTGCCTGCATCATTCATCATGAGCTGGAGGTCAAGTACGTTACGCCTCTCATCTGCAGCCTGGCGGAGAGCCTTCACATACTTTGAGTTTGGATATACGGTCTCGAGAGAATCGCATACTCGGGTGAAATGTATGGCGTCAGTCTGCTGTCCGAATACGAGCACGCCGTCAGCCACGGTCTGATACATGAGAGGAACGTTCACGATAGAGTATGGATGCTCTGCGATGAACCTGAGGCACTGCCTGTAGTAATTGATGTACTCAAGCCTAGCGTTCTTCACATCATCGGTTGCGATAAAGCCGTCAACCTTCGTGGTGAACGCAGAATAATCCCTCTCTACTGAGGCATAAAGCTCGGCCTCCGGATTACCTGTGACGGTATAGTTACCGAGGGTATCGGTCTCGACGGTGATCCTGTCACCTGCCTGGAGAAGGAGAGGAGCTACCCTCACGCCGTTACGGTGGAGATATACGAACTCGGGCTCACCCTTCTTGACATCAACCTTGACAGAGAACCTTCCGTTGCCGTCTGTCTTCACGGTATCGATGGTCTCAAGAGTATTTACCTTGAGAAGCGACACTACGATTTCGCTTTCTGATGCACCATTTACTACTCCCTGGACACGGGCTTTCTGACCACATGATGCAAGAACAAGGGCTGCCGAAGCGAATACGGCAATCCTGATGAAATTAAAGCTTTTCATATTCTGACAGAATAGATGCAGCCACCTGAGTGAACTCCTCCTGTGACATTTCAAGTTTCTTCTTTCGGAAATCCATATCAGCCTCGCTGTTGAGCGGGACAAGGTGAATGTGGGTGTGAGGCACCTCCATGCCGAGAACGGCTACGCCTATCCTCTTGCAAGGCACAGCGGCCTTGAGAGCAAGCGCAACCTTACGGGCGAAAGCCATGAGGCCTTCGTAGGTCTTCTCGTCAAGATTGAAGATATAGTCATCCTCCACATTCTTCGGGATCACGAGCGTGTGACCCTTGGCGAGAGGAGAGATGTCGAGGAAAGCGTAATATTCCTCATTCTCTGCCACCTTGTATGATGGGATCTCGCCCTTTGCGATCTTTGTGAAGATAGTAGCCATTCTAGAGTGTGATATCAAGAATTTCGAACTTCATTACTCCTGAAGGCACCTTAGCCTCTACTACATCACCCTTCGCGTGGCCCATGAGAGCCTTTCCGATAGGAGTGGTGGCAGCAAGCTTACCTGACGCGAAATCCGCCTCCGACTCACCGACGAGGGTGAACTCCATAACCTTGTTCATGGAAAGATTCTTCACCTTCACCTTGTTGAGCATCTGTACCTTGTCGGTACCGATCTGAGACTCATCGATGACGCGTGCGTTGGCGACTTCGTCCTTAAGCTTTGCTATTCTGAGTTCGAGGAGGCCCTGAGCCTCCCTTGCTGATTCATATTCAGCGTTCTCGGAGAGGTCCCCCTTCTCACGAGCTTCTGCGATTGCCGCCGAGATGACCGGGCGCTGAGCGAGTGCGTCAGCGAGGTCTTTCTTCAGCTTGTCGTACCCTTCCTGGGTAAGATAATGGACTGGCATATTATTTCGTTTTATTTCGGATTCAGTAATCAAAAAGGAGTCCCGCCCTTAGGCAGAACCCTTATACTATTTCATCTAGACGCAAAGATAAGAAAAAATGATTGGAAAAAAACCAATCATTCTTCAAATTTCGGCTTGAGAATCTCGGAAAAGACTATCATTTTTTTCCAATCGACTTTCTCATCCCTAGGAGCATCTTCCATTTCGGACTCTGCCACGAGGTCCATGATTTCCTTATCTTCCATATCAGATGTACTTTAGACATTCAGTCCTGTCAATCTCAAGCTGCTTTCCCAGTGCCGCGAGATTCTCGAACTCCCGTTCTTCGCGTATGTGCCTGAGGAAAGTGAGCCTGATGTCGAGTCCATATATCTCATCATCAAAATCGAAGATATTGGTCTCTATCGTCCTCGCGTTGCCTGAGCCTACGGTAGGACGGACGCCGATGTTGCACATTCCAAAGCGCTGTTCCCCGCAGGTATCGACCTTCACGAGATAGACGCCATTTGCCGGAACGAGCTTCAGCGGCTCATAAAGCTGCATGTTCGCCGTAGGAAAGCCAATGGTCCTGCCCAGACGGTTGCCGGCAACGACGACTCCGAAGAGCGTATATGGGCTGCCGAGCATCTTCGTGGCCGACTCCATGTCCCCTGCCTCGATCGCTGCGCGTATCTTGGTGGAGCTCACCGCCCAGCCACCTTCCGAAGGCACCATGGATGTAGCCAGGACCTCCAGTCCGATGCGTCTTGCAGTTGCCGCCAACTGGGAAGGATCCGTACAGTCGGAACCCATCCTGTTGTCGTAACCTATCATGACGGCTGTGCCGCCAAACTTTCCTATTATGTATTCCCTTAGGAATTCTTCCATCGTGAGGGAGGCGAACTCCCTCGTGAACGGAAGTATCTCAACATGGTCCACGCCCAAGGCCTTAAGCTGCTCCTTCTTTTCCTGAAGGGAGCTGAGGAGGCGGAGCGTGCGGGCCTCCTTTCGGAGGACCGTACGTGGGTGGGGCCAGAAGCTCACCACCATGCTCTCTTCTCCTCGGGTCTTGGCCGAAGCCACGAGTTGCCCGATTACTTCGCGGTGTCCGATGTGGACACCGTCGAAGAAGCCGGTTGCTATAACCATTTTACGAGACCGAAGTCCTGACGATGAGGCAGGAGCTCGTTCTTTGGATAAATCCTGGTTGCTACCTGATACATACCAGTCCTCTCAGGGAGAACTGCAGAACGGTAAGTAGCTACACCCTCATTTACCTCTACGAGTTCGAAGGCAACCTTCTCACGGATATGCTGGCGACCCTTCTTGTCTGGAGAGGTGAAGAGCATCTCCACTCCGATGTCTTCTGGCTTGAGGCCAGCGAGGTCGATCTTGACCTCAGACTTGATCTGGTGGTCAGAATCGAGGACATAGGTGCTGTCTGGATAGGTGCAAGAAACTACCTGGACATTCCTCCAAGCGCTCTTTACGCCATTCTTCCACTCAGCGATCTGGCGAGCGACTGCGTAATCATTCTCAGAGAGCTTGGCCACGCGCTCACCCTGTGGGATATAGTACTGGTTGCAGTAGTCAGAGAGCATGCGGTTGGTTGTGAAGTTGCATGCAACCTGAGCGATGGTGTTCTTGATGTAGCCGATCCACTCAGCTGACCTGCCGGTGTTCCTGTCAGTATTGTAGTATGCAGGTGCGATCTCGTTCTCGATGGTAGCGTAGATGGTAGCTGAATCGAGGTCGTTCTGATAGCCCTGGTCGTCGTAGGTCCTCTCCTGTGGAAGAGCCCAACCTGCGCCTGGCTTGTAACCCTCAACCCACCAGCCGTCGAGGACAGAGAAGTGCATTACACCGTTCATAGAAGCCTTCTCACCTGAAGTACCTGAAGCCTCCTGAGGACGGGTAGGGTTGTTCATCCATACGTCGACACCCTGTACGAGCCTCTTTGCGAGGGTGATGTCGTAACCAGGGACGAAGATGATCTTGCCGATGAAGCGTGGCTGCTTGCTGATCTCCACGATCTGGCGGATGAGATCCTGACCTGCACCGTCAGCTGGATGAGCCTTACCTGCAAAGATGAACTGTACAGGACGGATTGGGTTATTCACGATAGCATCGAGTCTGTCAAGGTCGCTGAAGAGGAGGGTTGCCCTCTTATAGGTAGCGAAACGCCTTGCGAAACCGATAGTGAGGACGTCGTCACGGAGGTTCTCCTTGATGGTCACGATCTGGCGTGGAGAGTAGTGGCTGCTGAGAACAGGGTCAGAGAGTCTCTCGCGGATTGCAGATACGAGGTTGTGCTTGAGAAGCTTGCGAGTGTTCCAAACTTCCTCGTCAGATACCTTGTAGATACCCTCGAAGCAGCTCTTGTCATAGTGATGGGTCTTGAATGCATCACCGAACACCCTTGCGTGGATGTGCTTCCACTCCTTAGATGCCCAAGTAGGATAGTGAACACCGTTGGTGACATAGCTTACGTGGTTCTCCTCTGCGAGGTAACCTGGGTACATGCTTGCGAAGATGTCCTTGCTGACAAGACCGTGGAGCATTGACACGCCGTTAACCTCCTGAGAGATGTTGGCTGCGAGCACGCTCATAGAGAACTTCTCGCCACCATCGTATGGATTGTGCTTACCGAGACTCATGAGAGTGGTCCAGTCGACGTTGAGCTCGTCTGGAACCTGACCGATATAATGACGGAGGATACCCTCTTCGAAAGCGTCGTGACCTGCAGGTACAGGGGTGTGGGTGGTGAAGAGCGAAGAAGCCCTTACTACCTCGAGTGCCTCAGAGAATGAGAGGTGCTCGTTCTGGATGTACTCGCGGAGTCTCTCGATTCCGATGAAGGCTGCATGGCCCTCGTTGCAGTGGTAAACCTGTGGGTTGAGACCGAGAGCGCGGAGAACGCGCACACCGCCGATACCGAGGAGGAGCTCCTGCTTGAGACGGTTCTCCCAATCACCACCATAGAGCTGGTGGGTTACCTGACGATCCTCTGGGATGTTCTCCTCGAAGTCAGTGTCGAGAAGGTAGAGGTCTGTACGACCGACTGCAACCTTCCAGAGACGAGCTGCGAGAGTACGTCCAGGGAATGCGACATGGATCTTCACCCAGTTACCCTGCTCATCGATGACAGGCTCTGCAGGTGTCTTCATGAAGTCCTGTGGAGTGTACTCAGCGACCTGATGGCCCTGAGCGGTGAGCTTCTGGTTGAAATATCCGTAACGATAGAAGAGACCGATGGCTACGAGGTTCACGTTCATGTCACTGGTCTCCTTGAGGTAGTCACCTGCGAGGATTCCGAGACCGCCTGAATAGATCTTGAGTGAGGTGTCGAGACCGTACTCCATACAGAAGTATGCTACTGATGGGTCAACCCTGTTCTCCTTTTCCTTCATGTAAGCGTTGAACTCTTCCATCACGGCCTTGAGGTTCTTGAGGAACTCCTTGTCGTTTGCGAGCTCCTTATAACGCTTGATGCTGACCTTGTCAAGGATTACCATTGGGTTGTGGCCTGACTGATGCCAAAGCTGTGCGTCTACGGTCTTGAAGAGAGCCTTTGCGCTGTCATTCCAGCACCACCAGAGGTTCTTGCAAAGAGTCTCAAGGCCTGCGAGTGGCTTTGGGAGATGTCTTGTGACCATGACGCTCTGCCACTTAGGTGCGTCTATCTCGATTCTTTCGTACATTGTTCTTTCGTTTTTTACTGCCGTTAAGTCACCGGCACGGTTAATCACATTCTGAAAAGCCTGACTGTAGGCTTCCTTATAATATTCTATCTGGTTGTTCCAAAGAGCGATGTTGGCGACATCACGGGCAGACTCCATGTATGCCTTGAGTCCGGCCGCATCGAGGGATGCTATCTCCCTGATACGGTCCACGACTGCGTCGACAACCTCGTGGTAATTGCTGTCGGTACGCTCCACCACGGTGATGCCAGGATGCTCCTTCTTGTAGTAGTCACGGACCCAGAGGCCGAAGCCTGCGAGGCTGGTCGTGAGGGTAGGCACGCTGAAAGCGAGACTCTCGAGCGGAGTGTAGCCCCACGGCTCATAGTATGACGGGAAGAAGGTCGAATCCAGACCTACCATGAGGTCGTAATACGACATGTTGAACACTCCGTCGTCGCCATTGAGGTATGAAGGGATGAAGTATACCTTCACCTTGTCGTTGGCGTCATTGTACAGACCCACCTGTCCGAAACGGTGCGAGATGGTGTCCCACTGCGGAGTCTGGAGCGCATGTGACACCTGAGTCACATAGTTCTCCGAACCGTTACCGGCCATCTTTGCCTGAAGATTCTTATCCGGGCCGTTATGACCGGAAGGAATCATGATGAATGCATGGACGGTCTTGGCCGCTCCACCTTCGTTCTTGAGCTTCGCGAGTGCGTCGATGAACACATCGATACCCTTGTTCCTGTACTCATAGCGTCCGCCTATTCCTACGAACAGGTCATCCGCTGCCACAGGGGCGCCGCTCATGGCCTGAGCAACCTGCGCGAGGCACTTGCGTGCAGCCTTGCGCTTTGCGTTGTACTCCCTCTTGGTGGCTGGGACGAAGCTGTCCTCGAAGCCGTTAGGAGTCACCACGCTCACAGGCCGGCCGTGGAACTGCTTGCACTCACGTGCAGTAGTATCGCTCACGGTGGTGAACACGTCCGCGTTGAGTGCGGACTGCTTCTCCAACGAGTGGATTGCGACCACATTGAACCTCCTGGCCATCTCGTCAGCATCGTAGCTTTCCATATGGTCATAGAGGTTCATATTGTTGCCGGCGAGACAACGGCCCATCATGGTCGCGTGGGTCGTGAATGCCGTAGCGATAGGAAGTCCTGTCTCCTTGAGGTAGAGCACGCCGGAGCCTGTCTGCCACTCATGGAACTGTGCGACTACCCTATCCTTCGCACTGATGTTGAAACGGTAGAAGCTCTCTATGACGCAACCTGCGGCATATCCGAAGAGTGCTGACTGCTTGTAATCCCAGTTACCTGAGATAGAGTCGACTCCGAACTTCTTCCAAAGATCTGTCAGGATCTCGTCCTGACGAGCAAAGAAACTCCTGAAATCCAAGAGGATTGCACAAGGGTTTCCGGGGATGTTCCAACGACCTGTGCGTACGCTGATGCCCTCGGCTAGAGCCTTCTCCTTCCACTCCGAGAACAGTTCCTTGTCCTCGGTGAAGTAAGGGCAGGCATCAGAGTTCTGCCATACGTCCGGGCCCACCATGATGTGGTGATCCTTCAGCTCCTCGCTGAGATAGAAAGCCTTGGTAGCAACGACAGTGTAGATTCCACCGACCTTGTTACAGACTTCCCAGCTCACCTCAAAGAGGTAGTCCGGACGTAAAAGTTCGTCTTTTTTACTCATCTACCGTCTACTGTTATTTCTTTGCGGCAGCCTTCTTTGCTGCTGGCTTCTTTGCTGGAGCCTTCTTAGCCTTGTCGCCAGGGCGGTTGATAGGAGTGACGATGACTACATCCTCGTTCTTCTCCTGCTTTGTGGCGCCTGTCTTGATGGCGTCATCAAGTCTGATGGTGAAGTCGCTGAGGACGTTCATGTAGTTGATGAATGCCTCGTAAGGAGTGTCGTATGGGTTGAAGTACTGGTGTACCGAACCGTCTGAGAAAAACTTGGTGCACATGTAGTAGAGATGGTCGCTCTCCTGGAGGTGCGAATGCTCCTGCCAGAGGTCCTCGTCATCGATGAGGCCGAGCTTCTCCACGAGACCGTAGAGCTTGTTGTATGCATCCTGCTGGAGCTCGTTGCCGAGCCATGCAGAAGTATCGCGCTCCTCGTCTGCCCATGAGATAGGGTCCTCAACGTCCATGTCGCCGATGGAAGCGTGCTTCTTGGCGGCCTGTGCAGGGGTAACGAACTCCCAGTTGCCGTCTGCGAGCACGGTAGGAGCGAGGTTCTTCATAAAATCGAAGATGCCGCTCTCTGCCTTCTGATGTTCGCCGAAGGTCTCGTAATCCATGAAGAGGTTGATGATCTCACCCTCGTTCGCGTTGAGCCATGCGAGGTACTTGTCGCAGGTGAGAGGCCAGTTGTTCCAGCTCCTGTCAGAGAAGCGGAATGCGATATCGTCGCTGAGCGCACTGTTCCTGAGAAGGAGCTTGAGCTTAGGGGCGGTTGCACCATTATATACATAGTTAGGGCTTCTCCATCCAAGGACATGCTTCGCACCCTCGGTAAGCATGGTCTTGAATCCCATCTCATAAACCTGTGCGCCGATGGCGTCAGAGTAGATGAGCTCGGTATTGCGGAATGTGACAGGAGTCACACCGAAATACTTCTTGATGAGTTCCTTGTGCTTCTCCACCTGCATCTTGAAGCCGATAGGCGATGCGAGTGAAACGAGAGAGTGGTTGTAGGTCTCTGCGAGGAACTCGACGCAGCCGGTATCAGCGAGCTTCTTGAAGCTCTCGATAACCTCTGGGCAATGACGATCGAACTGCTCGATCACAGAGCCTGAGATACTGAAGGCTACCTTGAACTGGCCATTGCTGGCGTTGATCATATCGAGAAGCATCGCATTGGCTGGAAGATAGCAGCGCTCGGCGATTCTGCGAACGATGGTCCTGTTCGCGAAATCATCAAAATAATGCGAATCCTTACCTATTTCGAAGAATCTGTACAAACGAAGCCTGGTTGGCTGGTGTACCTGGAAATAGAGGCAAATGCTTTTTTTCATATCTGTGTACTTTACTTTATTACTGATTCATAAACCGCCTTGATCTTGGCTGCGGCTGCCGTCCACTTGAGTGCGTTGACCTCGTCATATCCGCAGCGGGCAGCAAGTGCTGACATTGCAGGATAGTTGATGAGACCATAGATTGCGTCCGCCATAGCGTCCACATCCCAGAAGTCAGTCTTGATAGCGTAATCGAGGATCTCGGCGCAACCTGACTGCTTGCTGATGATAGAAGGGACATTGGTCTGCATAGCCTCGAGAGGAGAGATTCCGAAAGGCTCTGAGATAGACGGCATGATGTACACGTCCGAAAGCGCGAACATCTTCTGTACGTCGGCTCCGCGGAGGAAGCCGGTGAAGTGGAACCTGTCTGAGATACCCAGGCGAGCGACGTGGCGGATACACTTGTTGAGCATATCGCCGCTACCTGCCATCACGAAGCGGACGTTGTCACACCTCTTGATGATCTTCGCGGCTGCCTCGATGAAGTACTCAGGCCCCTTCTGATAGGTGACACGACCGAGGAAAGTGACGACCTTATCCTTGACGCCCCTCTCGACCTCGATGTTCTTCCTGCCGCTGAAGTCCACGGCGTTGTGGACTGCGACAACCTTCTCAGGCTCGATTCCATATTTGTTGATGCAGATGTTCCTGGTAAGCTCGCTGACGGCGATGACCCTGTCTGCGGCCTGCATACCCCTGGTCTCGAGATCGAGTACTCGGGTATCGATGTTGGCCTCGCTCGCACGGTCGTACGAGGTAGCGTGCATGTGCACTACGAGAGGCTTGCCTGAAACCTGCTTTGCTGCGACACCTGCGAGATAGGTGAGCCAGTCATGGGCGTGGATCACGTCGAACTGACCTTCATACTGCTTCGCGATAGTCGCGCCTACCATGGCATAGCGGGCAACTTCCTCCATGAGGTTGGAGCCGTACTTGCCAGAGAACTTATATTTCTGTCCATAACGGATGCTGAACTCCTCGCGGGTGCAGTTCTTCTCTGCCTCCACGATCTTGTAGAAGTCATCGGGATCCATGTATGGAACCATGTTGCTGCCGACCTGAACGAACTGAACCTTTCCGAGGAACTCGTTCACGTTGTGGTCGATCACGTCAACCTTCACATCACTTGCGTTGATGATCTTGACGGCGCTCTCGTCCTCGTCTCCGGATGCTGAAGGCATGACGAAGAGGACCTCGACGTCGTTTGCGGCAAGACCCTTGGTCATACCGTAGCAGGCAGTGCCGAGACCACCTGCGATGTGGGGAGGAAACTCCCATCCAAACATCAGTACTCTCATATTACCACCTCCTTGTCTTGTTAATGTTGATAAGGTACTCGCACTTCAGCAATGACGCGGTAGCGCATGCAGAAGAGATTGCTCCGTGTGGCTCGTGAGGAGGGTCTCCATCGTAGAGCTCAGAGAAGCAGCCGACACCGTGCTTGCTGATGTCTTCATAGAAGCCCTCAACGAGGAACTCCGCTCTCTTGAGACATGAAGGTCCGCTCATCCTGAACCTGCATTCTATATATGGTGCGAGGAGCTCGGTTCTGGTGCAACCCTGATGGTATGCAAGGTCGCGCTCCATCTGTGAGCCCTCGTATACGCCCTTGTATGCGATGTTGCGAGGAGAAAGGGTACGGATACCTCTCTTGGTGAGGAGCTCGTACTTGATTGTTCTCATCACGGAGAGCTTCACCTCGTCATCGAGGAGCTGATATGGAACATATACTGCGAAGAGCATGTTAGGGCGAACCTCGAACTTCTGACCTGCATTGTCTACATAGTCAGAGAGATATCCGGTAGAAGGGATGAGGAAGGTCTTCTGGAAGTTGGCCTTCACGAGGTCCCTTACAGGAGCCCACTTCTTCACGAACTCGCTCTCAGGCGACTCGTACTTGCTCTCCATCTCGATCGCAAAGCAGAGTGCGTTGTACCACCATGCGTTGGTATCGACCTGATAGCCTGCCCTCTCGGTCACAGGGTTACCATCGATATATGCGTTCATCCATGAGAGCGCTGTGCGGTACATCTGCGCCCAGAGAAGTCCGTTAGGATGGAGAGTGATCTCGTTCCTTCTTCCAGGTCCGTAGCTTTCGATGATACCCTTGAGGGTCTCACCATATTTGTTCCATACGCGAGCCTCGTCACCGGCGAAAGCGATGTACTGCTGGAGCACGTCGGTCACACGGAGAGGAGCCTCAACCTGAGTGGTCCTGTGGAAGAGTCTCTCCTGCTCGTCTGCGATGAGGTTGTCAAGGATTTCCTCGAACTCGCTGCAGTCTCCGGTAGCGAAGAGGGTAAGGCCTGGGAGCGACACGAGGGTCTCGCGGAGGAGACCGGTGTAGAGCCATGTGAAACCTGCATTGATCTGGAGCTTGCCGTTACGATTGCACTTGAGGAGCTCGGCGTTCCTTACGAGGAGCTCGTGGTTAGTGGTGACGTGATCAAGCTTCGCGTACTGGGAATTGAACTTCCTCTTGAGCTGCTTAGGATCGATCTCGTCCACTGAAGCCGAGAATACGAATGAGTCACCAGCCTTCACCTCGAGAGAGAATGTGCCAGGAACCCAAAGGTCCTCCTTGCAGTCGAATCCGCGCCTGTACTCGTCAGAGTAGGTGATTCCGTCATACCAGTAAGGCTGGTACTTGAAAGGAGCATCGCAGCTGAGCTGCATGTTGAGGTCTGGATAACCCGCATACATGCGGAATGAGACACCACCATCGACCTGATGACATCTTGTGTCGACGTCAGCGTTCTTCTTGGTGAGGGCGTTCACGCTCCTGAATGCGAGGAATGGCTTGAGTGTGAAGAGGATCTTCGATGGTGATTCGAGAACCTGATACTTGATCATGACCTGGTCCGTATCCTGGGACATGATGAATGTCTTGCTGATGAGCACGTCACCGACCTTGTAGGTGATGGTTGGAGCCACGTCAGCATTGAAGTCCACAATGTACTTGTGTCCTCTCGGCTCATATACGTTGTCGTAGTTATGAATACCGAGGTTGAACTGGTGACCTGCGATTGTGATGCTCTCGTCAAGAGATGACAAGAGCATGTGTGTGCCGCCGCCGAAGCCATCTACCGGAACTGCGAGCAGACCGTGGTAGCGGCGCGTGTTGCAGGACACGATGGACGTGTTGCAATATGCGCCGGTCCTGTTCGCGAGGATGATTTCCCTCTTGAGCGAATAAGACAGGTTCACGAGTTCGCTTTTATTGAACTTAAGGAATGCCATAGGCAATTGTTTCTATAATTTCTAAACTTATTTCTTCTTCAGTACCAGAGCCGTTCTCGAAGGCAAATAGAGATACAGCGTCTGGTCAACAACAAAATGGGTCTCCCCTTTCTTAATTCTTGAGAAACCGTCATATTCCGCCTCGTCAGTATCAAGGACTATATCCCATACGCCTTCCGGTACAGGGATGCCATAGTCGGTGAACGACTGCTCCGGATTAAAATTAAGCGCAAAGATACAATCCAATCTTCTGAATACCAATATTTTTTTCTCCTCGTCCTGGACGATGAGCTCAGGTTTCGCGTCAAGTATGCCTTCTGAGCGTACCAGACCAATCATATCACGGTCGAAGTTTCGCAGGTCACGATAGCGGAGGAAAGGAGATTCCGCGAGTGACCACTGCCTGCGAGCGTGTGCATGGGACCAGTTGTTACCCTCGCGAGGGAAGTCGATCCACTCAGGCTGACCGTACTCGTTGCCCATGAAGGTGAGGTATCCGTCACCGCATGTGCCGAGGGTCGCGAGACGTATCATCTTGTGCAGCGCAATACCCCTGTCTACTACCGGAGACTGGGAGCCCTTGTTCATGGAGGTGTACATCTCCGCATCGATCAGGCGGAAGATGATGGTCTTGTCACCGACCATCGCCTGGTCATGGCACTCTGCATAGCTGATGGTCTTCTCATCCTCACGTTTGTTGGTGAGCTGCCACCAGATTTCGCCGACGCTCCACTGGTCGTCGGTGAGGGTCTTGATCCACTTGATCCAGTTATCTGCCACTCCCATGCTCATGCGGAAGTCGAAGCCGACGCCGCCGTCCTCGAAAGGAGCTGCGAGTCCGGCCATGCCGCTGACATCCTCCGCGATGGTGATGGCATCTGGGTTCACCTCGCGGACCAGCATGTTGGCCAGCGCAAGGTAAGCCACGGCGTTCTCGTCGACGCCCTCGTTGAAATAGTTATCGTATCCGACGAAATCCTTTCCGAGTCCATGGTCCCAGTAGAGCATGCTGGTGACACCGTCGAAGCGGAAGCCGTCGAGATGATACTCCTCCAGCCAGAACTTGACGTTCGCGAGGAGGAAGCACTTCGTCTCGTTCTTGCCGTAGTCGAAGCAGCGGCTGTCCCATGCAGGATGGTGTCCCTGCCAGCCGGTGTAGAAGTAGAGGTCCTCACGGCCGTCGAAGTTGCTGAGGCTCTCGGCCTCGTTCTTGACCATATGAGAATGGACGATGTCCATGATCACTGCGATTCCGCGTCCGTGCGCATCATCCACCAACCTCTTGAACTCCTCCGGAGTGCCAAAACGAGAGCTGAGTGCATAGAAATTCGAAACCTGATAGCCGAACGAGCCGTAGTACGGATGCTCCTGGAGGGCCATGATCTGGAGGGTGTCATAACCGAGCTCAGCGACCTTAGGAAGGACATTCTGACGGAACTCCTCGAAAGTGGCTACCTTCTCCTCCTCCGAGCTCATGCCGATATGGCACTCGTAGATAAGCGGATGGTTGCGGCGTGAAGGAGCAGCGTTCTTCCAGACGTACGGGATAGGGTCCCAAACCTGCGCGCAGAAGGTCTTGGTCACGGGATCCTGGACTGCGCGTGTCGCGTATGCAGGAATTCTCTCACCTGCGCCGCCCGGCCACTCTATGAAAAGCTTGTAGAGGGTACCATGGGTAAGGAACATGTTGCCGAGTTCGATCTCCCAGTTTCCGCCTCCGCAAGGACGGAGAGCATAGGCATCCGCCCTCTTCCAGTTGTTGAACTCGCCGATGAGATAGACCCTGGTCGCATTAGGAGCCCACTCACGGAACACCCATCCTGTCGCGGTGCGGTGCATTCCGTAGAAAAGATGGTTGTTGATTCCGGCGCTGAGGCTGCCGTCCACGGCGAACTCGTCGTAGATCTTGAGTATTTTCTCATGACGGGCGTCGATCGCGTCCTTGTACGGCACCAGCCATGAGTCATTTTCGTATATCATCATAGTTCCTCGACTTTTTCTCTTGCTGTCCTGAGATATTCCCGGCATTGCTCAACGAGCTCTGCCGAACGGGCGATGTACCTGTCGATATCTTCGATTCCGGTATCGGGATCCTCGACCTTCGCCGCGATCATTTCAAGTTCCTTTACGGCTACGCCGTAGTCAAAAGGTTCCTTCATCATATATTCAATACTGATTATTCAGGATTTTGTTTCATTTTCACCCGACTTTTCCCCGTTTTTTTCGATGCTGCTCACGACCGCACGGACACTGCCGTCCGGGAACATGATGGTCATCTTCTCACCGGCCTTGAGCGAGGCCGCCGAACGGACCACCTTACCGTCCTCACCGAGGGTCAGGGTATAGCCCCTTGAGAGTATGTTGCGAGGGTCTGCCGCCAGTATCCTGACACGAAGATTCTCGACACGGGACTGCATCAGTGCGACCTTGTTCATGAAGGCCAGCTTAAGTCTCGTGACATAAGACGCAATCCTTTCATCCTCAGCAACATAGATGTCGATAAGCCAATCCGCCAAAGCTGTCGGAGTCTTGACGGAATGATTGGCAACCATGTCGGCCACATGGTAGTCCTGATCGTGTCCGATCGCAGTCAGGACAGGCAACGGGCAGCGGGCAATCGCACTTGCTACGGCATACTCGTCAAAACATGCGAGATCGAGTTTCGCGCCACCACCGCGCATGATCATCACGACATCGTGGAGAGGCCTCGCGGAAGCCACTTCCGAAAGGGCGGAAGCAATGGATTCAGGAGCTGTTGCACCCTGCATCACCGCTGGGAAAAGGTCCACCTGGAACACGAAGCCATATTCGTTCTCCGAAAGATGCTTCATGAAGTCGCGGTAGCCAGCGGCATCCGGTGCTGAAATCACGGCAATCCTGTATGGGAGAGCCGGCGGAGCTAGTTCCCTCTGCATGTCTATGAGTCCTTCGGAGACGAGCCTGTCGATGGTCTTCTGACGGGCATCCTCCTTGGCTCCGAGCGTGAATTCAGGATCGATATCTATGACGACGAGGGAGAGTCCGTAGAGCTGGCTGTAGCTGACCTCCACCTCCATCAGAGCCTCCATTCCTTCAGCAAGTTCCGACTGCGTCACCTCGCGAAAATATGCGGATATGAGTCTCCAGTTTGAAGCCCATGCGACGGCACGGACCTTCGCGACCAGACCACGGTCATCACTCTGGGAGAGCTCCATGTAGCAATGGCTTCCATAACGAGCCTTAAGGCTGCTGATCTCAGCCTTGACCCATGTCCTCCCGGGACAAGAAATCTCGATAGCTTCCTTGACTCTCGTCTGAAGCTCAAACAAATCGACAAAATCTTTCTCCATGGCCCTTAACCCACCTTACAAATATACAAAATATTCGTTATATTTGCGCCCGATTATAAGAACGCCCTGATGAAAATTTCCGAAGCACTCTTTGCTGGAAGCAGCACCCGAATCTCAGAGAGGCCTAAGCAGGCTTTCCCTGAGTTTGCCTTCATCGGACGTTCCAATGTCGGAAAGTCATCCCTCATAAACATGCTCTGCGGCAACCACAAGCTCGCGATGACATCCAGCAAGCCGGGAAAGACCAAGCTCGTGAACCACTTCCTCATCAACAGAAGCTGGTATCTCGTGGACCTTCCAGGCTACGGTTTCGCCAACATATCGGCGACCGGCAGGCGTCAGCTCGAGCAGATCATCCGCAACTACCTGAACCTCTCTCCCGACCTCACATGCCTGTTCGTCCTCATTGACTCGAGACACGACATCGGCAAGGTGGACATGGATTTCCTCACGGAACTGGGCGAGAGCAACATTCCGTTCGCCATCATCTTCACAAAGGCCGACAAACAAGGCCCTAACGTGACCAAGGCTCAGGTGGAGAAATGCAAGGAGCAGATACTCGAATTCTGGGAGGAGCTCCCTCCTGTGTTCGTATCATCGTCGCAGACCGGGATGGGAAAGGAAGAAATATTAAACTACATAGATTCGGTCCTCAACACCATTAAACAGGAACAGCAACAATGAACAACGTGCATCCAATGAAGGTCTTTGCCTGCAGAAATTCACAGGCTTTCGGCGAAAAGGTCGCTCATTATCTCGGCACTACGCTGGGAAAATCGTCAACCGACGTATTCAGCGACGGAGAAATTCAGCCAGTGTATGAAGAGAGCGTCCGTGGCGCCACCGTCTTCATCATCCAGTCGACCTGCCCTCCTGCAGAGAACCTCATGGAGCTGCTCCTCATGGCCGATGCAGCAAAGAGAGCATCTGCACACAAGGTGATCGCCGTCCTCCCATACTTCGGATGGGCTCGTCAGGACCGTAAGGACCGCCCACGCGTCTCGATCGGCGCAAAGCTCGTAGCGAACATGCTCACCGCCGCCGGTTGCGACAGAGTGATGACCTGCGACCTCCATGCCGACCAGATCCAGGGCTTCTTCGACATCCCAGTGGACCACATCTATGCCAGCACGGTATTCATTCCTTTCCTCAAGAGCCTCAAACTTCCTAACCTCGCCATCGCAGCGCCTGACATGGGTGGAGCAAAGAGGGCAAACATCTACGCCAAGTATCTCGAGTGCCCTGTGATCATCTGTCACAAGACCAGAGCCAAGGCTAACGTAGTTGGCAGCATCACCGCAATCGGTGACGTAGAGGGCAAGGACGTGATCATCATCGATGACATGGTGGACACAGCAGGCACCCTCACCAAGGCAGCAGACGTGCTCAAGGGCATGGGAGCGACCAGCGTACGCGCATGTATCACCCACCCTGTCCTCTCAGGTCCTGCATACCAGAGAATCAAGGACTCACAGATCGAGGAGCTCATCGTTTCCGATACCCTCAAGCTCTCTGAGGACCCAGCAAACGACAAGAGCAAGATCACTGTGATTCCGCTCGAGGAGACTTTCGCAAACATCATGAGATGTGTCTACAACTACGGATCCATCTCAGAAGAAATGACTTTCTAGTCAATAGTTTTACAACATGGTATACCTTGTCACTCTGGCCATCGTGGCCCTCTGCGTCATCGGCCTCTGCTTCAACATCATCTTCCGCAAGGACGGTGAGTTTCCCGATACGGAGATCAGCAGTAACAAGGAGATGAGAAAACTCGGCATCCGCTGTGCCAAGGAGGAGGAAATGCGACTCTGGGGCAAGAAGAGCGGAGCCAATGGACACCCCACCTGCAGCGATTCATCATGCAGTGACTGCGCTAGCTGCGGGTTATACAAAAAGGAGGAACTAATATGAGCTTATTAGCAATTGTCGGACGTCCTAACGTCGGCAAATCAACACTTTTCAACCGCCTGGTAGGCATGAGGCAGGCCATCGTAGACGAGACTGCCGGTGTCACCAGAGACCGCCACTATGGAAAAAGCGAGTGGTGCGGCCGCGAATTCAGCGTGGTCGACACAGGTGGATACACTTCAAATTCAGACGACATCTTCGAGGAGGAGATCCGCAAGCAGGTGGTTCTCGCAGTCGAGGAGGCTGATGTCGTGCTCTTCATGGTAGAGGCACAGACAGGCATCACCGACTACGACTCAGAGATCGCAGACATGCTCCGCAGAAGCGGCAAGCCTGTCATCCTCTGCTGCAACAAGGTAGATTCCGGAGACAAGATGTACGACTCTTACCAGTTCTACAACCTCGGTCTCGGCGAGGTCTGGAGCATCTCTGCTGCAAACGGAGGTGGTACCGGAGACCTTCTCGACGAGATCTGCAGGCAGCTCCCTGAAACCGACGCTGCCGACGACGAGCACCCAGAGCTCCCACATATCGCCATCGTAGGTAAGCCTAACGTAGGAAAGTCATCGATGACCAACGCGCTCCTCGGAGTGGAGAGGAACATCGTGACCCCGCTTGCAGGCACCACCCGAGACTCAATCTCGACCCTCTACAACAAGTTCGGCTACGAGTTCATGCTCGTTGACACCGCCGGAATGAGAAAGAAGAGCAAGGTTCACGAGGACCTCGAGTTCTACTCTGTCATGAGAGCGATCCGCGCGATCGAACACTCTGACGTCTGCATCCTCATGGTGGATGCTCAGCAGGGTATCGAGGCTCAGGACATGGCCATCTTCAACCTCATCCAGAAGAACAGGAAAGGCTGCGTCATCGTCGTCAACAAGTGGGACACCGTCGAGAAGGACAGCAACACGATGAAGGAGTACATTGAGGGCATCAAGGCCCGCATCGCTCCGTTCAGCGACATTCCTATCGTATTCACCTCAGTGCTCAACAAGCAGAGGATCATGAACGTCCTCGAGGAGGCGATGCACGTATACCGCAACTACTCACAGAAGATCAGCACCTCTCACCTCAACGACGAGATGCTCCCAGAGATCGAGAACTACCCTCCACCAGCATGGAAGGGCAAGTACATCAAGATCAAGTACGCGACCCAGCTTCCTACGAAGTTCCCTTGCTTCGCGTTCTTCTGTAACCTTCCGCAGTATATTCGCGATCCTTATCGTCGTTTCGTGGAGAACAGGCTCCGTGAGAAGTTCGACTTCACAGGCTGCCCTATCCAGATCTACTTCAGGCAGAAGTAGCCGCGGGACATTCTTTTGTCTGAACGTACGGCGTCTAATGGCAGACGCGGGCGTGGAAGGACTGACGGGCGTGTCTTTGAGAGGACATCAGACTCGTCATCGCTGACTCAACATCGCTGATACAACCATCGAGAAGCTGACCATTTGCTGGCCAGCTTCTTTGTTTATATGAATAACAGACTGTATTTGCCGGTTACGGCGTGGATTGGTCGGGGCTGAGAGGAGGCCACCTTCGGAATGGAGAATCTCCGGCGGCTGAAGATAAAGCGCTGCGCCGAGCTCGATGAAGCGGCTCGCTTGATTTCTGCCTGCTAGTGTAATCCAGAATCAGTGAACACAACCACCGCATACAAAGTATTCCAAGGCATGGTACTGTTCACTGAAGCCTTCCAGAGACGTTCAGTGAACGAGGAGCACCAGCACAGATACCTGAAATCAGGTGACACGTTCACTGGAAAACTTTTACCCGGCAGGTATCCACACCGCGGCAACAAAAGAACTGGGAAGCGGCAGCCTGCAATGGAAGTAGCAGGGACCGATGAGGTACCGGAAGCCCGTGGCCGGCCGCGGCCTCGTGAGCGGCTGGCACGAGCCAGACTTGAAGAGGATGCAGAAGCCTGCTTCGATGCGTCCGATGAAAGGATGGCGAGTGACTGGATGGAGCGCGGAGCGCGAAAGGCTGACGGACCTCATCGGTCCCTGCCGGCAGACAGTGCGGAACTTGAAGAGGATGCAGAAGCTTGCTTCGATGCGTCCGATGAAAGGATGGCGAGTGACTGGATGGAGCGCGAAGCGCGGAAGGCTGACGGGCCACATGGCTCCAGCCGACAGACAGCACGAGACTTGAAGAGGATGCAGAAGCTTGCTTCGATGCGGACGAGGAGAGGATGGCGAGGACTACCTAGGAGAGGGAGCCGTAGACGGCCTTGCGGTAGCGGAGAGTGAGGACGACCGTGCGTGCAAGGAGATGGGCGAAATAGGCTGCCATCAGAAGATGCACAGCAGACTCGTCTGTCGCATGGATACCGGCAATGGCCGTCGAAGGATTGAAGAACCAGATGCCGCCGAACCACACAGTGAAGAAGGCTACTGCAGCCCAGATCATCGCGTTGCGCACATAGATGGTAGACGTCGCACCGATGTATATTCCGTCCCATGCGAACGCCGCACAGCCGGCGACCGGCATCAGAAGGAGCCATGGAATATAGGACTTCGCCGTTGTCACGACGACAGGATCCGTAGTCATCATCTTCAGAAGAGGGTCTCCACCGAAGCCATAGATGAACATGAAGAGAACGGACAGCGCGCCGCACCACACGAAGTTCCAGCGGATGGACTGGCTGAGGCTTTCGACATCCTTTGCACCTATATATTTACCCGTCATAGCCTCACCGGCATAGGCGAATCCGTCGGTGAAATATGAGAAGATCATCAGAAGCTTCATCATTATCGAACAGGTCGCCAGGAGCACATCGCCGTAGCGGGCCGAGATGACCGTAAAACCGATGTAGATTGCGATAAAGCAGAGGCTACGCACGAACACGTCGCCGTTCATCGAGAAGAACTTGCCGGTATCCGTACCCTTGAAAGACCTGACGATGTCGGAGAGCCCTATCTTTCCGAACACCTTCCTGCTATACTTGACCATAAGGAAGATGCATGCGCACAGAAGTCCCGAGTACTGCGCAGCGACGGTACCATATGCCACTCCGGCAAACCCGAGTCCATGCCAACCGTTTCCACCAGCCATCCATGCAAATCCCAGAGAAAGGAAAATACTTGCGAAAATGTTGACACCGTTCACTACGAGGTCGGTCACCATGGCACTGACGCTGTCCTGCATACCGATGAACCAACCTTTGAAAGCCATCAGAGACAGAGTAGCAGGGGCAGCCCATATCCTGATAAAGAAGTATTGAGTCGCGAGCTGACGCACCTCTGGAGTACATTTCACCACGAGAAAGGCCGCATTCACGAATAACCACTGGATAGCAATAAGCACGAAAGCAGTGGCCATCGCGATACCGATGCTTCGCAGTAGGGA
>JAKSJQ010000014.1 GCA_024402115.1 Bacteroidales bacterium
TATACGTAAGTAATTGAAAATTATATAATTGTTAAATTTTTAACGAATCATTGAATACACAAATAACCTGAATTAATCACGACTCCAAATGAAGACCGATATCGAAATCGCAAGGGAAGCAAAGCTCGAGCCTATCGCAGACATCGCATCCAAGATCGGAATATCCAACGAAGTTCTTGAACCATACGGAAGGTACATCGCCAAGGTGCCATACACCCTCATCGACGAGGAGAAGGCAGCGAAGAGCAAGGTGATTCTCGTCACCGCGATCACCCCTACCAAGGCCGGCATCGGAAAGACCACCGTATCTGTGGGTCTCGCGCTCGGCATGGGCAAGATCGGCAAGAACGCTGTTCTCGCACTCCGTGAGCCATCGCTCGGACCATGCTTCGGCATGAAGGGCGGCGCAGCAGGCGGCGGATATGCTCAGGTTCTTCCGATGGAGAAGATCAACCTCCACTTCACCGGTGATTTCCACGCCATCACTTCTGCCAACAACATGATCAGCGCACTGCTGGACAACTATATCTACCAGCACCAGGCTGAGGGCTTCGGAATGAAGCAGATTCTCTGGAAGAGGGTGATGGACGTAAACGACCGCTCGCTCCGTCAGATCGTGACCGGCCCCGGCCCGCACTCTAACTGCATCGCCGAGGACCCCGGATCAGACATCACTCCTGCGTCGGAGATCATGGCTATCCTCTGCCTCTCCACCAGTCTCGAGGACCTCGAGCGCAGGATCAACAACATACTTCTCGGCTACACCCTCGAGAACAAGCCATTCTATGTAAGTGACCTCGGCGTAGGCGGAGCGATCACCGTCCTCCTCAAGGATGCGATCAACCCTAACCTCGTGCAGACTACCGAGAACACCCCTGCATTCATCCACGGCGGTCCTTTCGCCAACATCGCACACGGCTGCAACTCCATCCTCGCTACCAAGATGGCAATGACCCACGGTGACTACGTCATCACTGAGGCTGGCTTCGCAGCAGACCTCGGCGCAGAGAAGTTCCTCGACATCAAGTGCCGCAAGGCCGGAATCCAGCCTGCTCTCACCATCATCGTCGCAACCCTCCAGGGTCTCAAGATGCACGGTGGCGTCCCAGTGGACGGAATCAAGCTTCCGAACATCGAGGGCGTGAAGAAGGGTTTCGCAAACATGGACAAGCACATCCAGAACCTCAAGGGATTCGGCCAGACCGTTCTCGTATGCTTCAACAAGTTCGCCCAGGACACCGACGAGGAGATCGCTCTCGTACGCGAGCACTGCAAGGAGCTCGGAGTTCCGTTCGCACTCAACAATGCCTTCTGTGAGGGAGGCGAGGGCGCAGTGGAGCTTGCCAACCTTGTCGTCGAGACCATCGAGAAGAATCCTTCCGCACCTCTCCAGTTCACATATTCAGACGAGATGAAGGTAACCGAGAAGATCACTGCAGTTGCAAAGAAGATCTACGGCGCAGCATCTGTGACCTTCGCTCCTGAGGCACTCCGCAAGATCGCCAAGGCTGAGGAGCTCGGCTACGGCAAGTTCCCTGTCTGCATCGCGAAGACCCAGTTCTCGTTCAGCCAGGACGCAAAGGCGTACGGCGTCCCTACCGGCTTCGAGTTCGACATCAAGGATTTCGTGATCAACGCAGGAGCAGAGATGCTCGTAGCGATCGCAGGAGACATCATCCGCATGCCGGGCCTTCCTAAGTCGCCTCAGGCACTCCGCATCGGCATCGTCGACGGACAGATCGAAGGACTCAGCTAATCAAAAGCAAAACATATATAAACAGACAGGACGGTGAGCAATTCACCGTCCTGTTGTTTTTTCAGACTATCATATAAGCCTATTGCTTATGATGGTTTTCAGTGAGAGCCTTGACAGGCTTGATGTTTCCGAAGAACTGCTTCGCGATCACGCGTATCACCGTGTATGAAGGGATGGCGACGAGCATTCCGGCGACTCCAGCCATGTGACCGACCATCAGCAGCACGAGGAAGATCTCGAGAGGATGGGCCTTGACGCTGTTGGAGTATATGAACGGCTGGAAGAGATAGTTGTCGACAAGCTGGGTGAACACGAATATTCCAATCAGGACAGCGACGAATGCAGGGAAGCCGACCGCGAGGCCGAAAGAGCTTGCGCAGACATATCTGATCGTCAGCGAGAGGGCGATGCCGATGGTTCCGCCGATAAGCGGTCCGAGGTATGGTATCACGTTGAGGATTCCGGTCATGAAGGCGATGCCGATAGAGTATCTGAAGCCCATCTGTGCGACGAGGAGGAGTCCGAGGAAGTTGATCACGGAGACTCCGAGGATCTCGAGTATGAGTCCCACGAAGTAGCGCGAGATGAGGGTCGCGATCTCACCGAGAGTGGCCTTCGCCTGGGCCTCGTACCTGTCAGGGACGACTGCGAGGATGATATTTGTGATCATACCCGGATTCTTGATGAAGAAGAACGAGATGAACATCACTGCGAAGATGCCGACGAAGATGCTTGCGATGATTCCGGCGACTGAACCGACCATTGACGAGAGCGAGCCCATGCTGGCAAGTCCCTGGAGCTCTCCGAGCACCACCTCCTCAATCCTGAAGTCCATTCCCAGTCCCGGGAAGGTCTTTATGAGCGAGAGGTTGAGGTTCTCGAGCGGGATGGACATCGCCTGGCCCATGTTGTTGATATTGGCAGTGCTGATGTCGCCGATTACGCTGCTGATCACGGGATAGATGGTCGTCATGATTCCGAATCCGATGACGAACACGCACACCAGGCTCACTCCTGCGGCCAGCCAGTCAGGTATGTGCCTGCCCTTGACCTTCAGTTTCATGAAGATCTTGAAGAGCGGATGGGCGATGAGCGCCACCACTGCCGAGAGCACGATATACGCCAGCACGCTCCGGAAATACCAGCCTATGAAACCCACGAAGAGGATTCCGGCAAGTATGATTATGTATCTGGCGAGACGGTCGATGTCCCTTTCTCTGTTTTCCATTCTGATAAGATAGTGCGGCACTGCCGCTGTTATGACCTGGTCAGGAGCCGGGGGCTACCTGCGCGATGCGTAGATGCTGTACGAGAGCACGACCACGAAGCAGAAGAGAGGTACGAGGAACGAGAGGCTGATGCCGACTGCGTCCGAAACGACTCCCTGGAGCATAGGGAAGAGCGCCGCACCGAGGATGGCCATGATGAGGCCGGATGCACCGATCTTCGCGTCGCCTGGGTGTCCGCCCTTCTCGACGATTTCGACCTCGCAGAGCGCCATACCGTAGATGGTAGGGAACATCAGGGACATGAAGATGCTGATGGTCACGAGCGCGATGACTGCGATCCAGCCTGTACCCGCAGCTGCGACTACGACGGTGGTGCAGATGATCGCCATGATTGAGCTGACGACCATGAGCTTCGCAGGCTTGTAGAACTTCATGAGCCATGTGAAGACGAAGCGCGAGATGCAGAATCCGATGATGGAGATGAGGTAGATTGTCGCAGCCTTTGACTCCACGACGTCGAGTTCCTTCATCACGAGGCGGATGGTGTAGCTCCATGTAGATACCTGCGCTCCTTCATAGAAGATCTGCGCGATCACGCCGAAGCTGTAGTTGCGGTTCTTGATGAGCCTGCGGAAGGTCGCGCTGACCGAGCCTTCGTCCGAGTCCTTACCCTCAGGCATCTTCGCGAAGAGCATGAACACGAGAATGAACACCAGCACGATGCCGAGGCTCATGTAGGTGCCGGACACCGAGTAGAGGGAGATGTCGCGGAGGATGAAGAACTTGCTCATGAGGATGCCGAGGATGGAGCCGATAGGGTTGAACGACTGGGCGATGTTCAGACGCCTGGTCGCGGTCTCCGGCGTACCCATGGACATGATATAAGGGTTGGCAGTGGTCTCGAGCACCGAGCATCCTCCGGCCATGATGTAGATCGCTACAAGGTAGAACGCGTAGGAAGCGGCCTTCGCGGCCGGGAGGAAGAGTATCGCTCCGAGCGCATAGAGCGAGAGGCCGAGGATCACTCCGCTCTTGTAGGAGTACTTCCTGATGAAGAGCGCCGCAGGAAGGGCAAGGCAGAAGTAGGCACCGTAGAAGGCGAACTGGATGAAGCTCGTCTGGGTGTCCGACATGTTCATTATCTTCTTGAACGCGGCGAGGAGGGTGTCCGTCATGTTGTTCGCAAGTCCCCAGAGGAGGAAGAGCGAGGTCACGAGGATGAACGGAACGAGGTACTTTTTCTCGATAGTCTTCATGGAGTATGAGTGGTTTAGCGTGTTATATCCACCAAATTTATGAATTTTTTCTAACTTAGATGAAAATTGTCAAGTCATGGCTGCAGAAATCGGATATGCACTCTCAGGCGGCGGATACAGAGCTGCCACCTTCCACCTCGGAACCCTCCACTACATGCGTCACCTCAAGCTCGCTGACGGCAGGTCGCTTCTGGACCTCGTGAATTCCATCTCGACCATCTCCGGAGGTACTATCACCGGCCTCTGGTACATGATGAACTATGCGAAGGGGGCCGACATGGACAAGGCTTTCGAGGAGCTCTTCCACAAGCTCCGCGACGACGACGTGATCGGAAGGGGAGTCGACAGCCTCTTCGCGAAGGAGAACCCGGGCGCCTCTGCCATACTCGAGATGGTGAAGGCCTACGACAAGGTGTTCTTCAACGACGAGACCTTCTCATGCATACTCGATGCGATGGGGAAGGGCAACGTGCACCATTTCTCTGCGAACGGCACCGACTTCGCAAACGCATTCGCATTCAGGTTCCAGGCCTCTCCGAAGAACCGCAGCGTGAT
Source organism: Bacteroidales bacterium (assembly GCA_024402115.1). The sequence goes on from JAKSJQ010000014.1 coordinate 4,797, forward strand.
AGGCAACAACGAGCACCGCATTCCGCTCGCAATCGCCCGCCAGGTCAAGCTCTCCGAGATACTCGCAGTGTCTTCGTGTTTCCCTGGAGGCTTTGAGCCCATGACATGGCCGGACGATTTCGACTTCGCGTCGAAGGAGGAGAACCGCGAATATGTCGAGGGTTCTGAGAGATACCAGCTCATGGACGGAGGCATAGTCGACAACCAGGGCCTCGAGCCGCTGCTTCTCGCGGACAACTCGATGGCCAAGGGTAGCGAGAGCAAGGCGCATGACCTGCTCATCATCTCGGACGTGAAGAAGCCCGACATTAAGTCCTCGCAGCCTGTGAACATACCGCTCAAGAACAAGATCGCCCTCTCGCACCTTGACATCGTCTCGGACGTGCTGATAGGAATCGGAGTCGGCCTCTGCGTGCTCTTCGGGCTGCTCGGATTCGACATCGCATTCGGCTTCGCACTCTGCCTGACCGTGCTCGGAGCGGTAAGCCGCACGGCTTCCTTCGTGCTGAAGCGCGTCCTCGTGAAGACCATCAAGAACCTGAGCCCTATCCCTCTTGACGGCAGGAAGGTATGGAGCTACCCGATCATGAAGATCGCGACCCTCGCCGGCAACAGGCTCAATTCGCTCATGCAGATGTCCACGGTGATATTCATGAAGTCCATCCACCAGCTCCGCTACAAGTCCGTATACGAGGACAAGGGCTGGGACAACAGGCGAATCAACAATGCCATCTACGAGATGACCACAGAGTACGGCGCCTGGGTAGGAAAGGTCAAGAACGGCAACTATCCTGAGGACCTCGTGCCTTCGGAGGCCATGCAGAAGAACAGCCTCGCGGCGACCAACATGGCCACGACACTCTGGTTCACAGACGAGGACCGCGCAGCAAAGACCCCTGAGGCGCTCCTGAGCTGCGGACAGTACAACATCTGCATGAACCTCCTCGAATATATATGGAAACTCCGCCGAGACTCTTCCAACACCACCCTCGAAAGCGATCCGGACAACGCGGAGGGCGCCCACCAGCTGATACTCTCGCTCGAGCCTCAGCTGCGCGCGGACTGGGAGAAGTTCCAGAAAGACCCTATGTTCATGGTCATCAAGTAGATTTTTGTTTATATTTGCATATCAAAAGACTTTACTAAGAACGTTAACATCTTACGAAAATGAAAAGATTTCTCTCTTACATCATGGCAGCGCTCCTCGTAGTGACATTGCCATCTTGCGCTACCCTAAAGGGCGCGCTCATCGGAACAGGTTCAGGCGCAGCACTCGGCGCAGCCGTAGGTGCAGCCATCGGTGACGGCAAGGGTGCAGCCATCGGCGCAGCTGTAGGCGCAGCAGTCGGAAGCTCTGTCGGCTCTATCATCGGTGCAGTGATGGACAAGAAGGCAAAGGAGCTCGAGGAAGTAGCAGGTGCTGAGGTCGAGACCGTTACCGACGTGAACGGACTCGAGGCAATCAAGGTTACCTTCGACAGCGGTATCCTCTTCGCAACCAACTCTGCAACTCTCAGCAACGAGTCAAAGACAGCCCTCAAGGACTTCGCTACCAAGATGTCTGACCTCGAGGACACCGACATCACCATCTGGGGACATACCGACAACACCGGTACCTACGAGGTGAACCAGCGCGTGTCTAACAACCGTGCAAACTCAGTTCAGAAGTACCTCAACTCTTGCGGTATCGCCAACGAGCGCATGATCGCAGAGGGTAAGTCATACGACATGCCAGTCGCTGACAACGGTACCGTTGAGGGCCGTGCTCAGAACCGCCGCGTCGAGATCTACATCTCAGCTAACTCTGACATGGTCAAGGCTGCAGAAAACGGCGAGATCAAGATGAACTAAGAGATCTTCGAAATACTCGGAAACTATCCGGAATCCTTTAGCGAGGGTTCCGGATTTTTCTGTATTTTTGTATCTATGATCGCGCTTCTGACCTTCATACTTTACGCGCTCGCACAGTACGTCGTCGCGAGGATAGCAGGCTCCGACCGCAAGGTCGCGATGGGCTCGCTCTCCAAGTCCGTGTCGTTCTTCCGAGGTGACGGCCGTACCCCATGGCCCGTCATAGCGTACGGTATGCTCGGTGCGTCCCTGACCGGTGTGACGTTCATCTCCGTCCCGGGCAACGTGTGGGTCCAGAATTTCTGGTACATGCCGATGGTCCTGGGATTCGTGGTCGGATACATCATCGTGGCTCGGGTGCTGCTTCCGCTGTACTACCGAATGAACCTCACCTCAATCTACACCTACCTCGACGGGCGCCTTGGCCGTTCGGCCTACTGGACCGGAAACGCATTCTTCTTCCTCTCACGACTGCTCGGCACCGCCGTCAGGATCTACGCAGTGATCATCGTGCTGACCACTTTCCTGCCGCAGTCGCTCGGGTTACATGTCTCTGAGACCCTGCTCTTCGGAGCGATTGCAGTCCTCTTCATCTCGCTCGTATACATCATGACCTACAGGGGAGGAGTCAAGAGCATAATCTGGACGGACGCGCTCCAGACCACATTCTCGCTGCTGGCGATAGTCCTCGGTATCGTGGTCATCTGCCGCCAGCTCGGATGGGGCGTCACCGACATCTTCTCCAACCTCCGTCAGGACATCAACCATAACCTCCTTCCAAGCGGCAGGGAGGTCGCCGGCTACGGGCACACCTACATCAGCTGGTTCGACTGGCGCTGGGCCGACGCGACCAACGCGGTGAAGCAGTTCATCTCCGGAATCGTGGTGACCATTGCCATGACTGGACTCGACCAGGCGATGATGCAGAAAAACCTTGCCTGCAAGGACCTCAGGTCGGCCCAGAAGAACATGTACATGACCGGAGCGATAATATTTGCGGCCAACCTGCTCATACTCCTTCTCGGCGCGCTTCTGTGCGTGTACGTGAACTCCCGCGGAGGAATGGGCGCGCTCGGAATCGGCAGGACGGACGAGATCTTCCCGATGATCGCAAGCAGGAGGCTCGGACCTGTCGTTTCGATATTCTTCATACTCGGTCTGCTCTCCGCGTCGTTCCCGTCTGCCGCTGCCGCGATGACCTCGCTCACCGGCTCTATCTATCTCTGGAAGGGTGACGACAGACAGGACGTCGGTAGAAGAAAGCTTGCGCAGGGAGTGATAGCACTGCTCATCTTCTCTGTGATTATGATCTTCTTCCTTGTCAGCGACGACGCCGTGATCAACCTCGTGTACAAGCTCGCCTCATACACTTACGGACCGCTTCTGGGTCTTTTCTTCTTCGGAATATTGACCAAGAGGGAGGTATCCAAGTGGGTATCTCCAGCCGTGTCAGTGCTCTCGCCGCTGCTCTGCCTTGCACTGAATATGATCCTTCGCCGAAGCGTCGGTTTCGACCTCGGCTTCAGCCTGCTGCTGGTAAATGGAACTGTGACTTTCCTCGGGCTGCTCATCTGCAGCCGCAGGAGGGCTTAGAGGAACTTGTTGAGCTCCGGGTCGTATGAGTATCCGGCAGCCTCAAGCTTGTCAGTGATGTCGCAAGGAGCGAGGTTAAGATCGTCGCAGAGCGCATCGAGGGATGCGTATTCGTCCCTGAGCTTGGTGTTCACCCAGCTGAAGAGCATGATCGGGTCTGATGGGATGTATGCCATGGCTTTCTATCTCCAGAGTCCGTCCATTATCTTCTCGAGCCACTCTGCGTCCACCTCGTCGAAGGTGGAGAGTTTCTCGCTGTCTATATCGAGTTCAGCTACGAATGCACCGGAGGCATCGTGGATAGGAACTACTATCTCACTGCGTGACTGGCTGCTGCATGCAATATGACCAGGGAACTGCTCCACATCGGGCACTACGATGGTACTGTCCTTAGCCCACGCGGTACCGCAGACTCCGCGGCCCTTCTTGATATGTGTACAGGCAACCGGGCCCTGGAACGGACCGAGGACAAGCTCCTGAGAAGGGGTTCCGTCCGACTTCACACAGTCGCGCACAATATAGAAACCTGTCCACCAGAAACCGAACGCCTGATGTATCATCGCCGAAACGTTGGACATCACTGCCACCATATCGGTCTCACCGTCGGTCACGGAGCGAACCTGCTTGAGGAGAAGATCGTACTTCTCGGCCTTGCTTGGCTCTGCCTTCTTCGCGAGATATGAAGGCATGTTTATCTTTCCGACATTGCTCTTTCCTGTCATAGCACTGACTTCCAGCTTCATGACCGTTACATGAGGGACAGAGGCCATATTCACAGGGAAACCGCCCGGCATCTCAGGGTGGTAGCGGTTGTTGAGGGACTGGAGTATCTGCACCTTCTCCTCATCACCGACTATGCTCACGCGGCCGCGGCCGATGACGCTGGAGTACTGGTATGTACAATACATCTTATCACGGTCCGAGACGACCTCAGTCTCGCAGTCCATCTCGAAAGAGCACTCAGGATTGAGCGCTATCAGCTCATACTTCCTTCCCTGCGATGCACCGTGGAAGTAGAGGGTGAGGGTAGTCGGAAGCCCTTCTTCAGCGACGTTTGAGTCGGCATCGGGATCACCAATGCCCATCGTAAAGTTCAACGGAAGGATGTACGGCACCTCGCTGTCATTGATGGCGAGACGGCATACCTGGCATTTCGCCATTATCTCGGTCATTGCCTTGAAAGACGTGACCTCTCTGCTTTTCTTTCTCATCAGGATTCTGTGTTTATAGGAAGAAGAGTGCGACACCAACGAGGCTTATCACAGTACCGAGCACTTCCTTGAAGGTAACCTTCTTCTTATAGATCAGACAGTGCGGGAGTATGATGAGCGCAGGGGTGAGCGCCATGATTGTCGATGCGATTCCGGCCTTGGTATACTGCACCGCCATCAGCGAAAGCGAGACGCCGATGAACGGGCCGAAGAAGGTGGTGAGTCCGGTGAAGGCCATGGCCTTGCGGTTGTGCCATGCGTCCACGAGCTTGCCGAGCCCGCCGCTGAGCGCCAGGAGAAGGAAGAATCCCACGAGTCCGGTCACAGCGCGTATCATGGTCGAGGTGAAGGGCATGAGGGTCACCACTGCCGCAGGTGCGTCAGACGGGATCACCGCCTCATAGCAGTCGAGTCCGATCTTGCTGAGCACAAGTCCGGCACCCTGTCCGACGCCGGCGCCTATTCCGAGGAGAATTCCCTTGAGCGGAAGCTTCGAGCGCACCTTGCCGTCATCGCCTTTCGCAAGGATGGACATCGCGATGCCGGAGAGGGTGATCGCCATGGCGAGGAAGGCCTTGGGACCGAGGGTCTCGCCGAGGAAGAGCCAGCCGAGCAGAGCCGACACCGGAGGTGCGAGGGTCATGAAAAGCTGACCGAAGCGCGAGCCGATATGGATGTACGAATTGAAGAGGCACCAGTCTCCGAACACATATCCGACGAGGCCGGAGAGGGAGAGCCAGAGCCAGGTCTTGGCGTCAGTATACTGAGGAAGGGGGCTTCCTGTGGCAGCGAAGAGGAAGAGGCCGATGAAGAGTATGGACAGGGTCATGCGGTACACGTTGGTCGGCAGTGTGCCTATCCTGTTGGTGGCCTCGGATGCAAAAAGTGCGGTCGCAGTCCAGCAGACGGCGACAATCAGCGATATTATTTCTCCCAGGTACAGCATTTCGGAGCGCAAAAATAGGGAAAATATTATCTTTGTCCTACAAAACGAACGACAATGCTTGGAACAATAGTAAATACCTGCACCATCATCATAGGAAGCAGCTTCGGCGCCTTGGTGCGCGGGGGCATAGGCGAGAAGTACAGAAATGTCCTGTTCAACGGACTCGGACTCGCGTGCCTCGTGCTCGGAATGAACGCATCCCTCCCTAACCTCGCGAAGAGTGAGTATCCGGTGATGTTCATCCTCAGCCTCGCCATCGGCGGCGTGATCGGCACCAGGCTCGACCTTGCCGGAAAGATAGACAGAATGAACGCAAAGCTCAATGCCAAGGCAGGAAAGGAGACCAACGGCCTGACTGGGCTCATGACCGGACTCCTGCTCTACTGCATCGGCACATTCAGCATCGTCGGTCCCGTACTCTCGGCACTTTCCCCTTCGCACGGATGGGCATTCAGCGAATCGGCCAACACCTTCCTCTACACCAACGCGACCCTCGACCTCGTGTCGTCCGCAGTGCTCGCCGCTTCGTTCGGATGGATCATGGTGCTCGCAGCTCCGGTACTCTTCTGCTGGCAGGGCATGTTCTACTGCATAGCGTTCTTCTTCGGAGAGGCAATGCCCGAGCCGATGAGGGTGGAGCTGAGCATAGTCGGAGGTGCGCTCATCCTCAGTTCAGGTCTCGGCATCCTCGGAATCAAGGATCTCAAGACCGTGAACCTTCTCCCATCGCTGCTCGTACCGGTGATCTTCTATCTTATCAAGGGACTATTCTAGGCTATTTCCTGAATTCTGTCGGTGACTGTCCCGTACAGCGCTTGAACAGGCGGCTGAAGTGGTTGGCATAGGTGAACCCCAGCTGCTCGGCAACCTGGTCCACGCTAAGCGACGGATCTGCGAGCAGGGTCTTCGCCCTGTCGATTATCTTGTTGTGGAGATATTCCTGTGCGGACATATGCAGGTCGCGGCGAACCAGATTGCCGAAATAGTTAGGCGCAAGGTGGAACTGCGACGCGCACCATGCGACGGTAGGGAAGCCGTATGCTCTCACCAACTCGCTGCCCGGAGCCAGGTATCCGTCCACCATGAGGTCGAGCCTTCGGATGAAGTCAGATGTGCGCAGTTTCTTCGTGTCGAACTGACGCTCGTAGAAGCGCTTGCAGTAGCTGAGCATCTGTCCGATACCGAGTCTCAGCATGTGCGCAGTCAGCTCGTCGGAATCCGCGTCGAGCTCATGCTTGATATTTGAGAAGCAGTTGAGCACGATCTTGCGCTCCTCGGGGGTGAGCTCCAGCGACTCCGTAACCTCGAAATCGAAGAAATTGAACATGTAGAAGTCCCTTCCAAGACCGGTGTTCTCGATGAGCTCCGGGCGGAAGACGAGAATCTTTCCCTTGGGACGCACTGCCGGGTCGAGGTCCATGTACACGACGTCTCCGGGCTTCATCGTGAAGACGGTTCCGGGACGGTAGCTCAGCGACACGCCGCCCTTGTTCAACTTCCCGAAGTTCACGTCCATCAGGACGACGCAGTAGCTCTCGAAATCCAGCGGTTCGAAGAGGGATAGATCGGCCTCGGAAAGGTCGCCAATGCCCACCATGGGATGGGAGGTAGGCTGATTGAAATATGCGTTGAATTCGTCGAGGTTCCTGACGCTGATGTGTTCCGGCTGATTCATATCGTGTACCATTTTTACAGTGCAAAGATACTCATAACAGCGAATTTTACTATCATTTTATGTAATTTTGGTATACATAATTGGTAGACACTACCATATATCTTTGATTTTGGTAGAAAGATATGGAATTCGGCTAGCCGCCTGCGGTTATTAACTGCGTAATTTTGCAGACCACTTGAAATTTGAACAGATAACAAAATAACCAATCATCATGGCAGTAAAATTCTATCAGAGCGAGAACCAGGTGCCTCTCGAGATGCACAAGGTTCGAATGATCCAGAAACTTTCACTCCTCCCGGTTGAGGAGCGTCTCAAGAAGATCCAGGAGGCCGGTAACAACACCTTCCTCCTCCAGAACAAGGACGTATATCTCGACATGCTCACCGACTCGGGTGTGAACTGTATGTCGGACAACCAGTTCGCAGCTTCTTTCCAGGCTGACGATTCATATGCCGGCTCGGCAACCTTCCTCCGTGTCCAGAAGGCTATCAAGGACGTGTTCGGCTGCGAATACGTGCTTCCTGTCCACCAGGGACGCGCCGCAGAGAACATCCTCGCTGAGGCTTTCTGCGCTCCGGGCAAGGTCGCTCTCATGAACTTCCACTTCACCACCACAAAGGCACATGCAACCCGCGTCGGCGCAACTGTGGAGGAGCTCATCCAGCCTAAGGGTCTCATCCCGCAGAGCAACGAGCCTTTCAAGGGTGATTATGATCTCGACCTTCTCAAGAAGCGCATCGACGAAATCGGCCACGAGAACGTTGCATACGTACGCGTGGAGGCCGGCACAAACCTCATCGGCGGCCAGCCTGTATCTCTCGAGAACATGCTCGCAGTCACCGACATCTGCCACGACAAGGGCGTCCTCTCCATCCTCGATGCATCTCTCCTCCAGGACAACATCTACTTCATGAAGACCCGCGAGGCCCGCTGCAAGTACATGGAGGTGGGCGAGATCTACAAGCTCCTTGCTGACCGTTTCGACCTCATCTATTTCTCTGCCCGCAAGCTCAGCTTCTCGAAGGGAGGTATCATAACCACCAAGAACGAGAGCCTGTACAAGAGCCTCATGTCGTTCATTCCTCTCTACGAGGGCTTCCTCACCTATGGAGGTATCGACGTACGCACCATGGAGTCAATGGCGGTAGGTCTCTACGAGTCTCTCGACATGGATTACATCTCACACGGTCCTGAGTTCATCAACTACCTCGCAAAGGAACTCGACGCTTATGGCGTTCCTGTCATCCTTCCTCCAGGAGGTCTCGGATGTCACCTCAACGCAGGTGCATTCGTTCCAGAGCTCCCACACAACCAGTATCCTGCAGCCGCTGTCGGCGCAGCACTCTACATCGCCGGCGGTATCCGTGGTATGGAGCGCGGTACAGTGTCAGAGCAGCGCGAGCCTGACGGAACAGAGCGCTATGCAGAGCTTGAGCTCCAGCGCCTCGCTGTCCCTCGCCGCGTCTACACCCTCTCACAGCTCAAGTATGTCGCTGACCGCGTGAAGTGGCTCTGGGACAACCGCAGCCTCATCGGCGGACTCGAGTGGACAGAGGAGCCTGAGGTTCTCCGCTTTTTCTTCGGCCGCATGAAGGAGATCGGCTACTGGCAGGAGGAGCTCGCAGACAAGTTCCGCAAGGATTTCGGCGATTCTCTCTAGGAGACAATCCGCTAATGATAAACAGAGGCCGGCCCCGAAAAGGGTCGGCCTCTATATATTTGTATACGAATCAGATTCGTTATCCCTTGTACGGCTTACCAGGGAAGAACTTGTTGATGCTCTCGCAGTAATGCTTGTATTCCGGATATTTCTGTGAGCTCAGCCACTCGCCGAAGAATGAGCTGCCCTGGAAGAGGACGATGAGGAGAAGGGCTCCGATGATGCTCCAGTTGAAGATGCCGATGCCCGCACCGATGCTGAAGATGTAGAGAGCCACCCATGTGCCCTGCTCACCGAAATAGTTCGGATGACGGCTGAGCTTCCAGAGGCCGGAGGTGTTGAAGCCTCTGTTGTACGGAGCCGGAAGTTCCTCGAGCTTCTTTCCGGACTTGATCATCCCCCACTTGGTGGACTGGAACTTCCACTGCTGGACATCCGCGGTGGCCTCGTAGCAGATAAAACCGAGCATGAGCACGGCTGCAAGGCAGTCCACGATGCCGAAAGGCTTGTCCGAGTTCATCGCCACGAGCGCAGGGAAGGTGGTCATGAGCACGAGAAGGTTCTGGTAGGTCGAGATGAAGAAGAGGTCGAAGATGGCCCATTTCCAGCGTGGCTGGAACTCTTTCCTGGCACGGAGATATACCCATCGGTAATCCTCCTCGCCGGACCAGAAACGTATGCTGTATGCACCTTTCTTCGCGAAGTTGTAGGTCAGGCGTGCGCCCCAGATGGTTGCGAGCACAGCCATCACGACAAGGCGCGGGCTCATTCCGCCCCTCGCTGCGATGACCCAGAGGTAGATCTCGGGAAGTAGGCTCCAGAGCTTGTCCATCTGGCTGTTGTTGAGGGTGAGTTCACCGACAATGAAGCAGTATGCGATGCTGACTGCGCAGATGGTGAGGATGATGCGGAGGGTCTCAAGCTGATAGGCGTCCAGCGCAGGGCCGGCCTGGAAGTAGAGAATAGGGCATGCGACTATCGACAGACCGATGAGCACCGCGATGATAGCAATCTTTTTCATTTGGTTAAGAATTTATTTGAGGTCAAAAATACTTATTTTCAAATCGTTACAAATATAAGCTTTTTTGTTCAGCTTCAACCTGTATTGCCAAAGATTCCGTAATTTTGCGGTATGAAGAATACGATTACTGAGGATGGAAATGGGAATTGCCGAATACATCCAGTCACTACGGTTCGTTAAGAAGGAATGCCATGTAGAACGGGATGGTGAGAAGTTTGTCGCTTCGACCTACATTGTAGTCGCCCAACTTAATAGCTGAGTCCACGTGATAGACATCATGGTTTTTCAGTATGGTCCTGGTGCTCTTCGTATTGCCGTTTGCTGCCTTTACTTCCACCAGGGTGCATTTACCCTTGTAGCGAATCAAGAAGTCAACTTCCAGACCTGTATCCTTACGGAAGAAGTAAAGATTTCTACCCATCTTGGAGAAGATGTCTGCAAAAAGATTCTCGAAGATAGCACCCTTGTACCCAAGGAGATTGCCACTTAGGATGTCTGCCTGGGTACCATATTCGAGCATCGACACAAACAAGCCCATGTCTCCCATGTACACTTTGAAGTAGTCACTCAAAGCGTTGCCATCCAAGGGAAGCTCTGTGATACTGGTATTGTAGCATCGCTTGATGATGCCGGCATCCTCTATCCACTGCAGGCAGCTGATGTACTCAGACGAGCGACCTCCTTTTTTGACCACAGAGTACTGGAACTTCTTGTTCTCCTTTGCAAGCTGGCGTGGGATCGATTCAAAGCACTCCCGTATTCTTGCCTTGTCCTCGTCAGCGGCATATTTGACCATATCATCTTTGTACTCCTCAATGATATTCTTCTGGACCTCATAAACATCGCTGATGTTGTTGGTTTCAAGAAAGGTGTTTACAGCCTCCGGCATACCACCCACTACAGCGTATTTCCTGAAAAGGTCATTCAAAGGAACATGCAGACCGTCTGGAACCGGAGTCTCTTCATTGAAATGCTTCCTGATCTCGTCGATTATCGCATCTGATATGCCGTTGGCCCATAGGAACTCCTCGAAATCCAGCGGATACATGTCAATGATCTTCTCATAACCGACAGGCACTGAAGCAGTCTTATCTTCTTCCTTTTTCTTTTTTTTCTCGTCTCCATATCCCTTTACGCCAAGTAGCGAACCGGTGCCGATGACATCGTACCTGCCATCCATCTTGAAAAACTTCAGAGAGGTCCTCGCATCCTTGCAATCCTGGATCTCATCAAGGATGATACAGGTCTTGCCGGGAATGAACTTGACTCCTCGCATAGCGGCAGAAAGATTCATGAGAATAGTGTCCACATCCTTTGCTCCTTTGAATGCAAGTTTGAGTGATTCCTGCTTCACGAAATTGACATAGACAACATTCTCATAATTTCTTTCGGCAAAAGCAGTCACAGAGAATGTCTTTCCGCACTGACGTACTCCACGCACAATAAGAGGCTTCCTGTTGGAAGTCCTCTTCCACTTTGCGAACTGTTCTTCAATCTTTCTCTTAAGCATAAGCGTAAAAATCTAACCGACGCAAAAATACAAAAATTCAAGGGAGTTTTACAGCGTTTGCACAAAAAAACAAGGGAGTTTTTTCGAGTTTTCACATTTTCCGCGATTTCCCCTTTTCAGATGACTCGATGAGGCGGAGCATCTCAGAACTGGAATTAACGCCGAGTTTGTTATGTACCGCGCCACTGTAAAAAATGTCTCGCGATAGTGCATTTTTGGGATTAATGTGACTAGCCTATATGCCCATTTTCAGCTATATTTGCGGCATATAACAACTACAAACTCATGAGAAAGACAGCTCTCGCATTCATGGCGCTCGCAGCGATGGCATCCTGCGCGACCAGGCAGACCGAGCCGCAGGCTCTGGTCCTCTACTATTCACAGACAAACTCAACCAAGGCCGTAGCCGAGGAGATCGCCCTCCAGACAGGAGCCGACATCGTCGCTTTCGACGTCGAGCAGCCTTACGACGGCACATACCAGGAGACCATCATGAGAGGTATGCAGGAGCGCAGCTCAGGAGAATTCCCTAAGCTCGCAGAGCTCGGTTGCGACCTTTCGAAGTATGACGTCATCTACCTCGGATATCCAAGCTGGTACGGTACATATGCCATTCCTGTAAGTTCGCTTCTCGCAGAGGTGAACCTTGACGGCAAGACCATCATCCCATTCTGCACCTTCGGCAGCGGCGGACTCCAGTCAAGTACGGCAGACCTCAAGGCAGCTCTCCCGGGCGCTGACATCCGCGAGGGTTACGGCGTAAGGGCCGCACGCATCGACAAGGCAAAAGCTGAGGTCGAGCAGTTCCTCATCCGCAGCGGACTCATCGAGGGCGAGGCCATCGCTCTTCCGGAGTTCTCAGCACAGCAGCCTATCAACGAGGCAGAGGCAGCAATCTTCGACGCTGCATGTTCAAGCTACCCTATGCCGCTCGGCACTCCTGTGACCGTCGGTTCGAGAAGCATCCCTAACGGAACCGAATATCTCTTCACCGCAGAGAGCATGGGCGCAGACGGCACTCCAAGCAAGGCGTGCATCTATGTGACCGCAGAGGAGGGAAGCGCACCTGAGTTCACCCAGGCAGTCAGGTAGCCCGGATGAAACTCTTTCTCACATACATACTGATCATCAGCATCGTGACCTTCTGTGCCTACGGCATGGACAAGAGGAAGGCGAAGAAGAGCAAATGGAGAATACCCGAGTCCACCCTGCTGCTGCTCGCGGCGGCAGGTGGATCGATCGGCGCCCTTGCTGGCATGTCCTTCTTCAGGCACAAGACCAAGCACAAGAAATTCACCATCGGTGTCCCTGCGATCCTGATGGTGCAGATAATACTCATCATCTACTATCTGGCGAAGATTCGCTGATTCTCGCAGCTCCACCGATAGAACGCAAAGCACCGGCTAAATGAACAGGGAACAGATAGACGCGAACCGCCTGCTCATCATCGATGAGCTCCGTGCGACCAAGGTCGAAGGGGTCGAGAACCTCATCGCCCTCATGGACAAGCATGGATTTTTCAGCGCATGCTGCCATAGCCACGACGACAGCGAAGGCGGCACCGCAAACCACTCACTGTGGGTGCTCTGGTTCGCAAGGGAGACGAGGGAGGCGCTTCTGAAGGAGAGACCGGAGCTCGACATACCCGAGGAGAGACTCACGATCGCGTGCCTGAGCCACGACATCTGCGACAGCACTTTCCCTGCCATCCAGGGACATGGGGCCCGCTCCCGCGCCATACTCGAGAAATCGGGGTGCAAGGTAGGAGAGGAGGTGCTGTCGGCCGTATGCGCCCATTCAGACGCTGGACTCGGAGGTGCTTCCGGAAAGGAGAGCAGCCGCGATTCCGATGACCCGACCGAGCTTCTTCATTACATACTCCATGACGCCGACCAGCGCAGCGTACAGTTCTGCGACTGCCTGCCGTTCGGCACCGAGCCCACAGCCCCTTTCGAGGGCAGCGATGCAGATGAATTCATCGATGTGGTCTTCGACCAGGGCGACCATAAGATATGGCACGGTGTCGAGGGACATGACGGCATTTTCGACGGCAGCGAGACGCTGGTCGAGTTTCCGGTCCACAAGGTCCTCAGCATACCGGTGCGCAAGGAGGGCCGGGGCGAGGACATCATGGTCATGAGCGACGATTACGGCAAATACGCGCTGATGTTCCTTTCAGAGGAGGGCAATCCCGACCTATATTGCTCCGACAGGGTCATGTTCGGCTACACGGATTTCGTCTTCTACATCACGCGCTTCCCGCAGCAGAGATCCTCGTACATCGCGACACGCAACGCGAAGGGCAGGTGGGGAGTGCTCAGGGTCAGGGTGAACCGCAAGCGCAACGGCGACCACCTCATCATACTGGAGAAGGTCATCGACTTCACCTACCGTGACAGCAAGAAGGCCATCGATTCGATGACCTCCAAGACCGGGCGCTACATCCGCGTCCGTCATCCATATTTCTATTCGGAAATCCGCTCAGGCTTCGCTTTCTGAGCACACGCCGCCTGACGGCTCTCTCATGACGGCACTATGAGATCTTCACGAGCTCCAGCTCAAAGATCAATGTGCTGTTGGCCGGTATTCCGTCTACCTTCATGGAACCGTATCCCATCTTGGCTGGCAGGACTATCTCACACTTGTCCCCGGGATGCATCCTGACGAGCGCGATCTGCCATCCCTCGATGAGTTCGCGCACCCTGAAATAGGCAGGGTAGGGCTCACCTTCGGTCGAGTCGAACACACTGCCGTCGATGAGCATGCCCTTGTAATTGCAGAACACGATATCGGTGAGGCTCGGCGTACGGTCGCTCTCACCCTTTGCGATCCAGCGCATCAGCATGTCGCCCTTCAACTGTTCATACTCGCCGGATTCTGCCTTCGTGCGTACGAACTCTTCGTTCTCGATCTTGTATCTAGCCTTGTCTATTCTTGCCATGTTCTAGAGATAAGTGACGGTCTCCGAGAGAGGCTTCCTGCTGTCATGGTTTGCGAGCGGGCCTGCGCCTGGAGCTGCGTATCCGAGGTCGAGGATCATGAGGATGGCCTCATCCTCGGGAAGTCCGAGTTCCTTAGCGAGCGCATCCGGATCGAAGCAGTTCACCCAGCAGCTGTCGACGCCGACGCTCTGAGCGGCAAGAATCATGTGCGTTGCTACGATGGTCGCGTCCTCGACGCCTGAATTCCTCTTCCCGCCTGGGTAGGTGTACACGTCATTCACGTTGAAAGCCACTACGAGGCAGGTAGGTGCGCCGTAGCGGCAAGGGGTGTGCTTGTCGATCTTTGCGAGCGCGTCGCGAGACTGAACGACATAGATATGCTGCTCCTGGAGGTTCTTTGCGGTAGGGGCGAGCCTTCCGGCTTCGAGGATGTCATCAATTGCGGCCTTTTCGACCTGCTTAGAATCGAAACGCTTGCATGAGTAGCGTTCCCTAGCGAGTTCGATGAAATTCATATTGCGTTTTAACTTGGTTGACTGTCAATGATTCGCTAAGTTAATATTTTTTATTAGCTTCGAGTTGTAAAACATCAGAAGCAAGGTATCAGATATCGTCAGTATATGGTACACTCTCCTGGCAGGAACTCCTAGACTCACCACGGTATTCCCTCAGCACGTCCTCCGCCCCGGAGATCATCCGTTCCCTGAGACTTTTGGGAGAGAGGACTTCGAGGTCATTGCCGTAGGACCTGAGAGCCATCTCGAAGTCATATGTCGGCTGTAACTTGTATTCAAAGATAGAATAACCATCTGCCTTACTCGTGTGGACGGTCTTCTGGCTGTGGTGGAGCGGTACGCTCTCGAGATAGTAGTTCTGCTTCTCCCATACGAGTATCCTGATGGTCTCCACTTTCATGTCCTTATCCTTCAGGGTTCCGAAATTGTAGCAGTAGAAGTCTTCAGGGTCGAAATCTGGCGGATACGTGAAGCGTGTTTCAAGGACCCTGCAGTTACTCATCCTGTTTTCGTCCAGGGCGTATGAGCGGATAGAGGAGTCGTCATCCACCCTCGGGCCTATCACCTGCCATCTCTGATGGAACAGCTTTATGAAATAAGGCTTGATTGTCACTTCCATCGGGTCTTCCCAGTAGTCCGTGTAGGTGAAGCTGATGCATCTGTTTTCCTTGATGGCAGTCAGTATGTTTTCAAGCCATGTGTCCGCTGAAGGAACGTCCTCTACAACTATCCTGTCCTTGATGCTCAAGCTCTGCATGAGCACGTTCCTTGTCTGAACCGTCCTGTTAAGCCATTCCGTGATCTTGCTTGAACCGGGGCTGCTGTCAAGGAAGTAACAGGAGTCCTTTCCGCTCCTGCGGCACTTGATGTCGACACCAAGCACTCTGCTGATGTCGTTCCTCATGTTGATGAACGTTCTCCTTGAGATCGGCTTGCGCAGGTCGTTGATGCCGGAATCAATCCAGGCCTCGTTTATTTCCCTGAAGGTGACGTCGCGATTTGATGCGATGTACCTTACGAACCAGTAGTACTTCTCGTTAAGTGACAGTCCCATTCCTTTTTTTGATAAAAATAGACATTTTCTCATATATGTGAAAAATAATTGCACACACTGGATCTACCTTTGCCAAAGAATACAACCAATTATCATGAAAGGATACATCTATAGGCCGTGGGTCGGGGCCCGATATGAAACGGGGTTCGCAGGCAGAAAGGTTCTCGTACTAGGCGAGAGCTTCTATTCGGACGGATCATCCGTTCCTTCAGGGGACGTGACCGTCGACATAATCTCGGATCTTCTGGACGAGGAATCAGAATTCGAGCACTATAAGAATACTTTCACGAAGTTTGCGAAGGCCGTGACAGGATTGGAGCAGCTCTCTTCCGCTGACAAGAGGCGCTTCTGGGACAGCGTGGCATTCTATGAATACGTCCAGGTACCGTTGACCGCCGCCAGGACTCCGCCGTCAAAGGAGGATTTCTCGAAGTCGGAGGGCGCATTCTTCGATGTCCTCGAGGAGCTCAGACCGGACATCTGCATCGCTTGGGGCAAACGGCTCTATAACAACCTGCCAAAGGGAGGTCTCCAGGGCCCTGACTTCAAGGCTCCGGACGGGAAATGGATCGAGAGCTGGACATACTTCCTCAGCGGCGGAAAGGGAGTCCTGATCTTCCCAATCGCACACCCGTCGTCAGCCTTCTCGCCTGAATACTGGAACGAGGTGCTCTCGCTGGTGATTTAGTAAAACCATAAAACATCAATGACATGTACAGCTCAGCTATCTATTATGAGATACTCGGCCTGGATCCGGGTGCGACAGAATCGGACGTTAAGAGGGCATACAGGAGACTCGCCATGCGCTGGCATCCTGACCGTCATCAGGGAGAGAGCCGTGAGGAGCAGGAATATGCGGCGGAAAAGTTCCGCCAGGTCAAGGAGGCGTATGACGCGATCATGAACGGTACATTTGAGGAAGAGCATGGCCCTGAGTCGTACTCATACAGTTATTATGACCATGAAGAATCTTCCGACGCAGGCTATGACTACTCTGCTTATGAAAAGGACGAGGCATACCGTCAGTATGAGGACGTAAGCGTCTCCGGGCTGCTCTATCATGTATTCGAACTGATAGTGAGCATCGTAAAGCTTGCCGTAAAGGTACTGGGGATCTGTCTCCTGGTCGCCCTCGGTGTTGCGTTGGTAGTCGCAATCATCTACGCCGGCATACATGTGGTCATCTTTGTATTCAAGGCTGTTGTCTTCCTGATCAAGATAGCAATCCCCGTCGCCATCATCATCGGGCTTGCATACTTATTCATCTAATCACGTAATACCAATCACAATGTCAAACTACAAAAATCAACTTCAGCATCAAGATCGATTCGGGAAACCGGTAGATTCAATAGCCAGGACAGCATCGGAAGTCCTCACGAGCAGCAACCCCGCCAAGTGGGTCGCAGGAATTGCAATAGGAACAATCGCTGTCGCCGGACTCGCCATCAAGGCTATCAGCGAACTTGACAACGGAAGATAGATGAGAATGCCATGATGTTCCCATATCCATATTGGAGACGAATAGCACGCCTCCTCAGGAAATATAACATATTCTTCTAGGTATATGATGAATAGAAGTAGACAATCAATTACGAAAATATTTGTAGAATCACAACTGTATCCGAGAATATGGATAGCATGCAACGCAAAAAATAATAAATTTGCATTATTATTACATATAATGAAATGATCCATATTTCTAAAAGAATACTCGCAGTTGCGATTGTTATTTCCATTGGATGTTCTGCATTTGGACAATCGAATAATGAGAAGGAAAACATCATTGTTCAGATGAACTATTGTATTAACTCATTGACGAATATATCAAATAACCACTCTATGACAGTCCTCAACTATGAGGCATATCAGATTGTTAACAACCTGAAAATGACTGAAGTAAGAGGAGAATACGAGCTTCAGGAATTTAGGACAGAGTTGCTAAGCGCGATTGATAAGTTGAAGATTACAGAACAGGAGAAGGAAATTTTCAACAGGATTCAGGACCTAAAAAGTAAGAATCTTATGTGGAAATCCTTATCTAGCGCTCTAAATCCAACTATGCTTATTACCGGGGGAAAGAGTGGCCCACAAATCGCTTTCCAGGCGATGGTTACAGCGGCTCGTACAGCAGTCGACTATCAGGCAACAAAGGGGGAAAACGAGATTGAGGAAATACAAGCTATGTGGGACCTTAAGAAGACTCAGATTACTGCAATAAATAACTTCAGGCTCAAAGCTCTAAACATCACTCAATCCCTATACAACAAGTATACTTTTTTAGGAGAGTTTGATAGGCTGACTGAAGAGACTGCAACGCAGTTCATTGATATCATCAGCGAGCCTAATTCCTCTAAAAGGGCTCGTCTTCTCAAGGAAAAGGAAAATGTATACAAAATGATTCCTGAGTACTATTATCACCTAGGAATGGCTCAGCTCGGTGATGACCCTGAAGGGAAAGATGCAAATTACGATAGCGCCAGGCCATATCTTGACAAGTATCTTGAATTGTACGCAAAGACTCCAATATTCCGCTATGATCAAAAGTCAGGAATTGTTGCATTGACAAAATTGGCCTATGAACCATCATTATCATCCTCAAAAAAAGAGGAATTGATTAATATCGCATTATCAAATTTAAATAATAATGGCGCAGCTATCCTTCAATGTGCGTTGGTGTATATTTTAGATTTAGGGCAGCCTCAAAAGGGGTTTGATTTGCTTCGCTCTGGGTTAGATAACAATTGCACAAACACAGGTGCTATTTTGTCAACCATTTCTTATTACATTGATGAGATTAAGAAATATCCTTCTACATACAAAGATGTTCTAGCGTCTATTGATTACTGTAAAACAATTGCATTGAACGAGTATATTCCTTTTAAGATTGCAAGTGAAAAAGATGCCTGGTCATCAATATCAAATATTATATCTATCGAGAAAGGACCGAATATAAATATAAAGTTAGATCGCTACTTCGATTGCAAAGACATAACTGTTTATAAAGTTGATTATTCAGGGAAGGATGGCAAGATAAGACAACAGGATCTTATCCCAGAGAAAAGTTTCACCATTGAAAATCTAAAAAAACGCCTTGATGTTTTCAACGAGAAAGGTAATGAGAACCTTATTTTCGCCTTTTTTGACCCAGTTATCCTTGGAACAAGATATTCTGTAAAAAGGAATCTAGATAATAATAATATACGTAATAGAGAGTTCCCAGGAGCAGTGAATTACAATAATGTGGATGATAAAGCTCTAAACTCTATAATAGAATTTTGCGACAAGAATAAGAGACAGGGAATCGGCATGAGAATTAACCTTTCAAACAGCAAAGAAACTGTAAAACAGAAAGAGAAGTATTCCCTGCTAGATCAATACTACTACAATTCAGTTAATACCATCTCAAAAATCACATCAACAGAGGCTCTCGAGAATTCAAATTATTCAATAGTAATTGACTATTTTGGAAAAGATTCATTGAAATTTATTCCGGCTAAATTGGAAAGTATTACTGGCAATTTTATCGTAATAGATTTCGGCGACATTTCACATACGATTGTGACATATAAGGAAGAAGGCGCTTCATGGAGTCCATTTTCTATTGAAAGGAACGGAACAGTTATATTTTACACTCCACAAGATGTTTTGAATCCAGAAAGAGAAGGACGCGTCGTTCAGGTTTGGAACGGAGCTAAAACGATGGCTTCTGATGGCGCAGAAAGAGTTACAAAGGCTGTTAATGAAGCAACTGATTGGATAAAGGATAAGTTCAAGAAATCAGATGAATCCGGAGATACTAAGCAGGAAAAAGTGCCTTCACAAACAGCTCCCCAAGAAGAAAAAAAGTCAACACTAGACAAACTCAAATTTTGGAAAAAGTAGTATTTCTGATACGCTCCATGGTTATTATCATGGGTATTGTTTGCTCTTTACCGTCATACGCTAAAGAGGGAAATGAGCATTTCAATGATATGCAATCCATCTTTCCATTTAGCACAAGCAGCAAACATGCCCGTGTATATGATCTTTATTATACAATCAATTCATACCTAGATGAGCCAAACTGGGTAGAAAATAACCTAAAGCGCCCTTCATGTATTGTCAATGATAAAGTATTTTCAACCATCCAGTTCAAGAATCACAGGATTTGGTTTCATTGGGGACTGAGCGACCCTCAATTTCCAAGCAAGAGTTTAGCAAAGAAATTTTCCCCACTTGTCAGTATTGTCAATGAGAAGCTAACAAGGTATGATGACCGTGAAAGATTTTGGGCTTTAGTCTGCAAAGAAGAGCACGAACGTCTGCAAGTATTATTTCAAAAGGCAGTGTTGGCATTCGGATATAATCCAAATTCTCTTTATGACATTCAAAGAGATCAGATATGGGCCTTAACAACAATACTCTATTCCATACATCTCCTTGGGGATCATACCACATCTGAATACAAGATAATTAGAGATGAGATTGATTTACGTGAAGATATTTACAGTTCGATAAGGACTCTGGCTGGTCCAAAGAATATACAAAAAGCAAATGATTTAATTTCATTTCTAAAAAAGACAGCTCCGATCAGTGAAATAGGAAGAGGTACTATGAATTGCTCTGCACAAAAATTCCTTGAGGCAATGAAGGACAAAAAACACGGATTCTCACAGTTTATACTCTCTTGTAATGGCTTTGGATATGACTATAAGAGCAGATTTGGTATATGAATATGTACAAATTTAAGCCATATATCTTAACTCGTCAAGTGTTTACGAGCATTTGCTTCTAAGGACAGTATGATGGCCACTTATTTTTTTGTTCTATCTTGCGCCTGGAATAGCCGTTCTCACAAGACCCCTCGTAGTCGTCCTTGAGTTTTTCCGTCTTCATAATCCATCAAAGGAGTTCTTTCAGGCCTGTGACAATCCGTCTCAGGCCTTCTTTTGCGACGGAGCCGGGGCAGGCAAGATTGATGCGAATGAAATTGTCATCCCCATACATGCTACCGGCATTGATCCATACTCTATAGTTGTGAAGGAGGTACTCTTCAATCTCCTCAGAGCTATTGACCTTCTTACCAAGTAGGCTACGGCAGTCGATCCAGGCCAGATAAGTACCCTCCAGAGGTGCGATTGGAAGAGACGGAATCTCTTCTTTGAACATCTCTCTCAGAAGACAATAGTTCTCCCAGATCGTCTTATTCATTCCCTTGAGCCACTCTTCTCCCGGACCAATCGGGTATCTGCCGCTTGATGGGACGCCATATGCAGCCTGAAGAGCGATCACTCCGAATGGGTTGACATCGCATACTTCGTTCACGTTGATCGCCTTATTGATTCTTTTTGCCCATTCCGGGTTATTGGTAATGATATTGGCTATCTGCAGGCCTGCCGTGTTGAAAGACTTGGATGGGGAGTTGAGGGTGATGCAACAGTCTTGATTGTCGCCGGAAACGCTTGCAAATGGAATGAACTTATGTCCAGGCATGACAATCTCGCAGTGAATCTCATCACTGACCACTATCACATCATGTTTTCTGCATATGCATCCGACCTTCTGAAGTTCTTCTTTTGTCCATACTCTTCCCGCAGGATTGTGAGGGTTGCAGAACAGAAGAATCTTTGTTCTCGGATCAGAGCACATCTTCTCAAGGCTTTCGTAATCGATACTGTAGCTTACGACTCCTTCATCGCTGAGGCAGTATTTGAGAGGGCACTTCAGAGTCTCGCACTCGTTGTTTCTGATGGAGGAGAAGAAACAGTTGTATACGGGAGTCATCACGATGACCTTGTCTCCAGGAGTGGTGAATGCCTTTATGGTGACAGAAATAGCAGGTACGACTCCGGAGGTATACTGGATCCAATCTCTTTCGATTGTCCAGTTATGACGGCGTGAGAACCAGTTGATGACAGATTCGTAATAGGTCTCAGGGACGCTGGTGTATCCGAAGACTCCATGTTCTACTCTTTTATGAAGAGCTTCGATGATGCAGTCTGCGACCCTGAAGTCCATATCTGCCACCCACATAGGGATAACATCCCCTTTGAGGCTTTCACCTTCATCCCATTTGTAGGAATCAGTTCCTCTTCTATCGACTATTCTGTCAAAAGTGTTCTCCGCCATACTTTCGTGTTAGAGTGTAGAAATTTCACAATCAGCAGGTGCCTTGATGTTCTCATCTAAGATGATTTCACCATAGCCCTTAGCCTTAACGTAGCCTGTCTTCGGGTTCTTAACTGAAGGGATCTCGTTAAGCACGGTTGCCTTAACCTCAGAATATTCAAGAGCAAGGTCTGCGTCACTCTCAAAGGTGCAGTTCTCAAGAATCAGGTTGTCTGCATAGCAAAGTGGCTGAGTGCCACCGATGCGACAGTTCACAAGACGAAGATTCTTCGAATGCCATCCAAGATATTCTCCGTTGATGAAAGAATTATAGACAGTCACATTCTCCGTTTCCCAAAGGGAGTCCTTACTCTGAAGGTCAGAATCCCATATCTCCACGTTCTTCGCATGCTGGAATGAGTAATTGCCATTAAGCTTAAGGTTCTTCACCTTGACGTTCTGGCAATACATGAAGATATAATCAGCATTGTCTGCCTCCATTCCATCGATGTCGATATTCTGACAGCTCCAGAATGTTTCCTGCGCGTCAGGCATCTTGACATTGCGAAGAGTTACTCCATCACATTCGCGGAACATCTTCGGAGCATCTACAAGGCAGTCCTTCATGCTGAAATTGGATGTATGCCAGACAGAAGATCTGGCAGTGACAGCGAAATAGCAATCCTCTACGAAGACATTCTCGTCACACCAGAATACGTACTTTCCCTCAAAGCGGCACTTGTCTGCCTTGACGTCAGTACATTCCTTGACTGATGATTCTCCCACATGGATAGTAACATCAGTAAGATGAATGTCATGCTTATTATACAGAGGCCTTTCCCCTCCGAATTCTTGTGATATAATCTCTTCCATTTGCTTGAGTATATTTTTATGCCAATGATAGTTTCATCCAGTTTTCGCCTCTCAGTCTCCACAGGAACAACAGTCCTCTGAAGTTAAGCTCGATGCACATTGCAATCCAGTATCCGATCAGTCCGTACATTGGTGTCAGGATAAGAGCCAGACCAATTCTTACGACCCACATGCTGAGCAGGTTCATCGCGCTCGGGACAAGAGTGTCACCTGCTCCCACGCAAGCACCGTACGCTACCATGGATACGCCGTACATGGTCTCGGCAAAGGCCTCTATCCTAAGGCATCTTGCACCAAGAGCGACCACGTCCGGATCAATGCTGAGCATTCCCATGAGAAGAGGAGCGGTGAGGTACATAACCGCTGACAGCGCGGTCATGATAAATGCTCCCATGCATATACTGATTCTGGAGAATCGCTTGGCAAGCTCTTTTCTCTTTGCTCCAAGGCTCTGCCCGACCAGAGTCGTCGTGGCGACTTCGATACCATATCCAGGCATGTAGCAGAAGCTCTCTGCGGTGATTGCAAAGGAGTTGGCGGCAATCGCTACGTTTCCCAGAGGAGCAACGATGATCGTGCTCATTATCTGCGCTCCATGCATGATGACACTCTGAAGCCACATTGGTCCGGATATGCCGAGGGCGGTTCTGATACATTCCCTATCCGGTACGAATGAGCCCTTTTCCTGCAGAAGGTTAAGCTCTTTTGACCTGATGACAAGGAAATACATCATTAGAGACGCTGTAATCATTTCTGCGACTCCCGTACCCAAAGCTGCGCCCCTTACACCCATGTCGCATCTGAAGATGAAGATATAGTTGAATATCACATCCATGAAGCACATAAGGATATTCAGAATGCTCGGCACTTTCATGTTACCGCTTGCCTGAAGCATGGATCCTGCCAGATAATTCATCTGAATAATAGGGAGGAAGGATGCGAAGATGAAGAAGTAGCCGCTTGCATCGCCTGCGATGTCATCTCCACCTCCCAGCCAATGGGGCAGGCCTCCGCTTATGGAAATACCGATAAGGCAAAGGGCTATACTGAACAGGATAAGGGTCAGGATTCCTTTTCTGAGGACTCCTCGAGCCTTCACGAAATTGTTTGATCCGATAAGATGGGCCACCTGCACAGAAAAACCCGAAGTCGCGGCGGAGCAGAATCCTCCGAATATCCAAGTACTGGTTGAAACAAGTCCGACCGATGCTGACGGTCCGGCGCCAAGGCTTCCCACCATGGAGGTGTCTATATAGGACATAAGAACAAACGACAACTGCGCGAGAATCGCAGGTATACTCAGATATACCGTAAGCAGAATCTGCTCGCGATAGGTCATTGACTGTCCAGATCTGATCTTTTCTAACAGTATATCCTTGTTCTTGAGTCTTTCCATAGCCCCTTTCGAGTGCACAAAGATACAACAAGTTGACAACTTTTTAGCCTAATTTTAAAGTGCCAATTTGGCACTTTAGGATGGCACTTTGAGATATTTTGCGTACATTTGTGTGAAATTAGGTTCCACAGTATGGGAGTATTTGACGAATATATACATGGCGGGAATCCTTCGCAGAAGGAGAAATCATATGCTTGGCAAACAGCAATAGGGCTACAAGACGTTGATGGCCTGAAGCCATCGGAGTACCTCTTGGATTCTGCGAGGCAGAACATCGAGGGAGACATTACGATAAATGAAGTAAAAGCACGTATAGATTCCTATTATCAATCCAAAGGTGGAAGACTCGATACTGAAGACCGAACAGAGGAAGCGGATAAGGTGTCGGCTCGTATTGCGGAAATACTGACTGAACCAACATTTAATTTTTCACCAGAATATCTTTTCCAGATCCATAGGAGGCTCTTTTCTGGTATCCACAAATTAGCTGGTTCTGTTAGGACGTATAATATAACCAAAAAGGAATGGGTTCTTGATGGTGATACTGTGCTTTATTCTTCTTATGATATGATAGACCAGACGCTTGATCACGATTTCCGTGAGGAGAAGAATACGGATTATTCCTTATTGAATGCGCCGCAAGCGGTTAGACACATTGCCAGATTTATTTCAGGGATATGGCAGATTCATCCTTTTTGCGAGGGGAATACAAGGACTACAGCGGTTTTTGCAATCAAATATCTTCGCAGTTTCGGATTCAACGTTGATAACGATGTGTTCTCAAATAATTCCTGGTATTTCAGGAATGCCCTGGTTCGCTCAAATTATGTAAACTATCCCAAGAATATACATGCAGACTTCTGTTATTTGAACAATTTCTTTGAGAATCTTCTTCTGAATGGAGAGCACTCTTTGAAGAACAGAATAATGCACGTAAGCAACATTCAAGGAATCACTGATGAACTGACGAAAAGCCCAATTGGCACTTTGGATGGCACTATGAATGTCACTTTGGATGAATTGGCTCTTTTGAAAATTCTTCGTGCAGAGCCTAAGGCCACTCAGGTGTCCATTTCATCACAAATAGGCAAGTCTTTGAGAACAGTCAAACGTCTTACTGTCTCTTTAACGGAGAAAGGATATATCAAAAGAGAGAATGGCAAGCGTAATGGCTTTTGGGTTGTACTCATTTAATTCTATAACTTCACAATTATTAAGATGAACGAACCGATACTTAATTCACATAACAAGGCCGAATATGAGCCAGCTCATACGGGTGAGTCTGACTCATCTTTAACCTTGAGATTTG
Source organism: Bacteroidales bacterium (assembly GCA_024402115.1). The sequence goes on from JAKSJQ010000014.1 coordinate 30,440, forward strand.
TTTGTCTGCTGGCTTTGCTGTTCATTTCGGCTGGAGTCAATGCACAGCAGATATTACCCATGTCTGACACTCTCTCAATTGATGTTGATGGAAAAGAAATCAAACTGTCATGTACTTATAGGGGAGAATATGGAAGCCATTATGAGACTTGGGAGCCCTTTGTGGAAAGAGGCACTTGTTATCTCTACCGTTCCATAGATTACAGCCTCGACAATGAATCTGTGAGTTGTGACACATCATCATATTATGTCTTGTCCCACAAAAGCAAAGCTCATTTGAAGGATGTTGATAAGGTGAATTATGCATATTCACGTTTCAAAGCTGGGGATGAAGAGTATATGACTATGCGTAGTGGAGCTAAAGACTATTTGACTTCAACTTGCCCAGAGCTGGAACCTAACAGACTTGGCAATATGCCACGCAAGTGGTATCAGCTTAAGAAATATGGAGACAATTATTATTACAGCGTGGATTCGAACGATGTAAGAGAGTTCTATAACACAATGGTTCTGTTTTATGGGATGGAGCTATGGTGTGAGGCCTTGACTGATTTCAAAAGGCTTTCAGGTGGAGGATGGGAATATACGCTGATAGATCCAGGATTTAAAAGAACCACTAAAGTTTCAGCCAGACCGGCCAGACATCTGAAAGAAGCATATATTATCACCGAATCTATCGACGACTCACATCCGGTAATGAGTCTGTGGACAACCGATAAGGGTATCAAGAGATTTGATATTATCCAATGGGAAAGCACTTATGGGAAGGAGATAGGCCTACCATATGAGGAGATAGACTTTGAATCAATTAAATAACCCACTTGATATGGAACAGGAAATAATTCTCAATGCGCACAATAAGGAGGAGCATCGCCCATCACATACTTGTGAGCATATATTGAACAGGACGATGGTGGACATGTTCGGATGTCCGCGCAGCAGGAATGCTCATGTCGAAAGGAAGAAGTCCAAATGCGACTATCTGCTGGATGCATGTCCGACCGACGAGCAGGTCGCGGCAATCGAAGCCAAGGTCAATGAGGTAATCGCCGCGGCCATGCCGGTTACCATCGAGTTCATGAGCAGGGAAGAGGCCGCGGCGGTTGTCGACCTCAGCAAGCTCCCGGAGGACGCATCGGAGACGCTGCGCATCGTTCGAATTGGCGACTATGACGACTGCGCATGCATCGGCGCCCATGTCCGGAACACATCCGAGATCGGAGAGTTCAAGATCATCAGCCACGACTTCAATGACGGAGTCTGGAGAGTAAGGTGGAAAGTAATTGAAAAGTAACTAATTATGGGACAGATAGAAAAGATGCTCGAATTCAACAAGGAATTCGTCAAGAGCCAGGAGTATCTCCATCACCAGACAAGCAAATATCCGGATAAGAAGATCGCAATCGTGACCTGCATGGACACGAGGCTCCTGACCTTGCTTCCGGCTGCGCTCGGCATCAAGAACGGCGATGTGAAGATGATCAAGAATGCCGGAGCCGTAATCACGAATCCGTTTGACAGCACCGTACGAAGCCTCCTGGTAGCGGTCTATGAGCTCGGTGTCAATGAGATCATGGTCATCGGCCACACGGGATGCGGCGTCCAGGGAATGGATTCGCAGGAGATGCTTCATCTGATGAGAGAACGCGGAATCGACGATGAGCACATCAGTCTCATGCGCCATTGCGGCATCGATCTCGACTCATGGCTCCACGGTTTCGACGACACCAAGTCCGCGATGCAGGAGACCGTCGACCTGATCCGCAACCATCCGCTCATGCCTAAGGACGTCAACGTCGCCGGCTACATCATGGATTCCGTCACCGGCGAGCTGAAGGCGATTTGATTTTTTTTGGGGGGGGTGATGGGGCTCCCCTTTTTGCGTTAACTCGTCATACAATTGCGATTATGTTAAGTTGAATGTGTCATATTCTGTGTACCATTGTTGTCTCCTGGCTGGCGCCTATGCCTTCTACTGCGAAATGATCGAAGATTCATAATTCTAAAAATGTGAAAATATTGCGAACACGGGCTCAGAAAATGTGAAAAATAGATATCTTTGCATGTCTAAAAATGTGAATCATGGCTCTTCTCAAAAGAAAAGTAGATAGTGTTCTTGCTGATTGGAAAGCAAGGGAAGACCGCAAGCCCCTAATAATCAAAGGAGCAAGACAGATTGGAAAGACAGAATCAATCCGTGCGTTCGGACGAGCAAATTACAGTTCCGTGATTGAAATCAACTTTGCACTCCAGAAGGAGTTCAGGCCAATATTCGACAATGGTCATGAGGTTGACACAATTATCAAGAACATATCACTTCTCAGGCCTTCATGGGAATTTATTCCAGGCAGGACACTCATCTTCTTCGATGAGCTTCAGAAATGTCCTGACTGTGCCACATCATTGAAGTCATTCTGTCAGGACAGAAGATATGATGTGATCTGCTCTGGCTCACTAATGGGAATATATTATGAAGAAATCGAATCAAATGCCGTCGGATACAAGGAAGACTTCGAGATGCATTCGATGGACTTTGAAGAGTTTCTTTGGGCCAAGGGCTATTCTGCCGAGCAGGTGGAGGATCTGTATGCCCACATGATCTCGCTGACTCCTTTTTCGAAGTTGGAACTCGACACGATGACCGATATCTTCCGTGACTACATGGCACTTGGAGGAATGCCCGAGGTGGTAAAGACATATATCGCTAATGGTCATTTCGGAGGTACACTGAAGATTCAGCGCCAGCTCCTCCTTGATTATGAGGAGGATATTACCAAGTACGCAGAGAAAACAGACAAGGCGAAAATCCTGGCTGTCTACAATCATATCTCGACATTCCTTGCTAAAGAAAATAAGAAGTTCCAAATTACCAAGGTAGCCAAGAACGCTAGGTCAAGAGAATATGTCGGCAGCGTGGAGTGGCTGGATAAGGCAGGAGTAATCAACGTTGCTTATTGCCTGCAGAACGCCGAACTGCCTCTGAAAGGAAACTACGACGCATCGAATTATAGGATTTATTACCACGATACCGGTCTTTTGATCGCATCCCTTGACGAAGAAGCGCAGGAAGATCTCCGTGCCAACAAGAACTTTGGGACCTACAAAGGTGCCATCTATGAGAACGTAGTAGGAGAGATGCTTATCAAATCCGGATATGACCAGCTGTATTTCTACAAGCACGACAACCCTTCCCTTGAAATGGACTTCTTCGTGCGTGACATTGATTCTTTGGTTCCGGTGGAGGTCAAGGCCAACGACGGCGCTACAGCGTCACTGAACAATCTGATCGACTGGCAGTCGTATCCTGATGTAAAGTTCGGGATTAAGTTCGGCTACAAGAATATCGGCTGGAGTGGCAAGTTTTATACATTCCCGTATTTCCTTGCTTTTCTGCTGAAAAGATTTCTGAAAGAACGGCCTTCGAATCATTCTAAGTAAAGCCAATCTCTGACATCGTCATGTACGTATTTTGTGGAAATTCTGCGACTGATCAAACAAAATATATTGTGCCGACATGACTTACCGATGAGCGCAACTAATAGCGCCAGGCAACGCCGCCGGAATGTAGGGTCTCCGGCGGCTAAAGATCAAGCGCTGCGTCGAGCTCGATGGAGCGGCTCGCTTGCGCTTGACTTTTGCCTCTGCCATCCAACATTAAGTCCGGTTACCCAAACCATCATTCCGCCCTTGCCTGACGGCTACTCCTAGAACTGGAGAGGAACTCACTTGAATGGCGCCTCGCATCCAGCGCTTGAGCAAGACCGTGTCGCGAACTCAAAATATCTGGCAAATCTTTCAGTTCGCGACGCCGAAACAGCCGAAAACCGTCGAAACCGTGGAGCGAACTCAAATAATCAAGCTTTTTTTTGAGTTCGCGGCAGATCTAGGTAAACTTTTTTCAGGACGACACATTTTGCGTGGCAGGCAACTGCCTGATAATCAAAGCAATAACATAAATCGAGTAGTCAAAAATTGACTACCCGATTTATTGTAACAAATTATCTATAAGCGTTTTAGCCGCCACAGAAAAAAAGGCTGGCACGATCTCCACATCACATCACACAGCCGCCCCACAGAAGCAGCCACGCAGCCATCGCCCCGCCACAGCAGCCCCACAACAGCCGCCACAGCGAAAAGCCCGGCCTACCTACTCCTGCTCGTACTGGCTGCGGATGTCTTCCCAGAAGGCAGCGTAAGTGGTCTGCATGTATGGGAGGAGCCAGAGAAGGCCGAGACCGAGGGTAAATATCGAAAGGAAGATCCAGCCGATGAAGCTCAGACAAAGAAGGAAGTAGTCAAGCTTGTGACCCTTCATCATCATACGGCTAGTCTTGAGAGTCTCCGTCAACGAGAGTTCCGGATTCTTGATAAGCAGATACGGTACCAGCGCGTAAGAGAAAGCAAGATAGATACCTGGGATTATGAGGCAGAATATACCGAGCATACAAAGGATGCCCATCAGGAACATGCCCAGCACGACATGCATGTAATTGCTGAAGCCGCAGCTGAACATATTTTGAGTAATGTTCGCATCACCGTCCTTGAGAAGCAGATAAGTCGCCCAGTACAAGCCGACCTCAAGTGGGAGAAGGAGCAGGATAGCTCCAAGGTATGTAATGCCATTGACTGCGGAGAAGGCAGGAACTGCTCCGTCAGTCAACACTGCAACAGGGACTTCCAGAACCGCAGCAACGATCAAAAACACGAAAGAAGCCACCACAGCGGGTGTCCAATTGCCCCTAAGCGCAGCAAGAGCTGCATTCTTGTAATCCTGATTTGTCATGATATCCAAAGTTTTAGATTACCCCAAATATACGATTATTCCCGCAATTCCGCCGCCATGAGGTCGGTAATCGTAAAGTAGCGGTCGAAGAGCTTGTCCTTGTAGTCGATGCCGAGTTTGTCCATGATCATAAGCATGTAGAAGCCGGAGGCGTAATAATATGAGCCGCCATCGAGATTGAACATCCAGTCGGTGTCGTCAATCCCCTGCTCCTTGTACAGGCAATATTCGATATAGCGGGCGGAACCCTCTCGCGCCTCGGTGATAGGATAGAACTCTGTAATGTCGAGTCCGAGCTTCTCCTTCACTGCGCGAAGACGCTCCTCGCGGATGGGCATGAAGCGGTCGAAAAGATCACGCACGGTAGAGACATCGCCAGCGTCGTACATCTGGGAAAGGAGCTCGCTCTCCTGCGCCAGCATATCCGCGTACCACCCATAGTTCGCCTTGAGCGCCATCAGCGAATCGCTCGCATAGAAATCCTCCGGATTGACCTCGAGCCCACGGTCCCAGAACGCAGGGTACTTCCTGAACTGGAAGCCATGGAAGAACTCATGTATGAGCATTGCATACCACTCCTCATAGCTCCTGACGTCGGGTATGGTCGCAAAGGTGATCTCCGGCGAGCTGCACTCCATCCTCGGCACGCTGTCATTGTCGCCCTGGACAAGGTGCATCCTGAACGGTCCATCCTCATAATAATGCATCTCCAGCGCATACTTCGGGTCGTTGAAACCCGGCCAATACCTGCTGTCCACCAGAGCCTTGAGCTCATCGACGCGCGCAAGAATCTGCTCTTTGGTCTGAGGTGCGGCCTCGCCATCGTCAGATAGTCGCGGATGAACGAGCACAAGAATCAGTGATACTATCATCGCAGCCCCGATCAGCGCTGCAAGTCCATTTTTAACATACCGCTTCATACCTTACCTCGCCATCAATTCATGAATCTGACCCATATGCAGCTTCAGATGGTCGACATAGCCCCTTATCATCTGGTCAAGGGTACATCTGTTTCCCTGATAGTCGATCCAGTAGTTGTCGAGCTTGGACTGATCCACAGCCTCGATGATGTGCGCGATGTGCAGGTTTGCATACTTCCACAGCTGGATGAGCTGCTGCCAGTCATAGCTCCTGTAGTCCTGCAATGAGATCCAGAGATCATTGTCCTGGGTGTAGTCGGGGAACACGAGCATTCCCACATTCGCGTCCGGCATCGAATAGCCGCAACGCGGAGCATACTGCAGGCGCACCATACGCTGCTGGTTGTTACTAGCCGAATCGACGAGATGACCGAGGAGCATCTTTATGTTCCTATTCTGAATGTTATATCTTTCCGTCACGACCTCGGGAGCGAGCTCTGCCAGAACCGCCTCCTCACGGGCAACGATTTCCCTTATCTGCGATACTATTTCTGAGTAATTCCTTTCCATTTCTAATCTTTTGCTCAATAGACGCAAAAATACAGGAGAAATTACAGAGTACAGCCTAGAAATCGGTGGAAATCTCGACGGTGACGGTGAGACCGCCGCCGGGAGTGGTGGGCACGGAGAAGCTGGTAGCACCCGCCGCTCAAGTGCTCAGTTTCGCTGATCGAAGACGAGCGCAAGGCCCTCAAGAGACAACGCAGGCAGGAAATCCTGACCATGCAACGCCTCGACCCGGTAGTCGTCATAGGAAAGAATACTTGGTACTTCCTCGGCATCCACATCATGCAGGAGAGCCAGCAGCTCATCGACTCGCTCAGACACATGATACGCGGAATGAACAGCTTCGCCGGGGCGGAAGAATAGTCTACTGATCCTGCTAGGACGCTTCGAGGCAGTAATGCCCTGAGTAGATTCGGTGAACTTCCTGCTTGTCCAGATTATATGAAGGGATCGCTGAGAACGATATCCTCGGTCCTTGTATACCTGTGAGAATTGATTTCGACCTCGGTGCCCTTGATCAGAGGGGAGGTGAACTTCACCGTTATCCTGCCGGGATTCCTTCCCGCCTCGACATATGCCTTGATACGGCCCCTGTACGCACGGTGCACGTTGTCGGTATAGCTGGTCATGTCGGTGTTGTTGCCGGCCTCGAGTCCGAGAAGCCTCGCAGGTCCCTCGACCGTGCAGGTGATTTCGTTGTCACCGAGAGTTACCAGATTGCCGAAATCATCGACAATATCGATCTGAATCTGGATAAGCTCTCCTGAATTGACATCCGAGGCATCGGCATGAGCCACGAGCGCAGCAGGTCTCACGGAGCTGCGGATCTCATACTCGGAAACCTTGTTGCCTTCCCCGTCGAAGCCCTCCGCCTTGAGCGTTCCGGCCGAATAAGGGATGTCCCAACCGATGATTCCGGTCTCGTCATTGTACGGCTGCATCTCTCCCACCAGCTTTCCGTTGAGGAGAAGACGCGCCTGGGCGGCATTGGTGTAGCAAGAGACATGAATCATCTGACCGTCTTCATAGTTCCATGTATCCCATGCGTCGTACACACGGACATCCCGCTTCGATGCTGGATATGTTCCTATATAGCACACAGGGTCTTCGCTCCAGAGCGCGGCACGGAAATGTCCGCGCGGCTTGATATTGTTCGCAAGGTCGAGAAGGCCGCTGTAGAAGCCTCTCGAAGGCCATTCATTGGACTCGCCGAGATAATCCGCGCCTGTCCATATGAACTGCCCGAAGATGAAGTCACGGTCGCGGAAAGCCTTCCATGCAGCATAGTCTGAGCTGTTCTCCGAACCGTAGATGATGCGCTCCGGATATCTCGCATGGTCCTTGTCGTAACGGCTCTCGGTGTAGTTGTATCCAACGACATCCACAGCCTCCGGATAGCCGGTCTGGTTGGACATCACCACGCCTGCAAGAGCACCGGTGACCGGGCGGGATGTGTCGACCGAGCGTACCACGCCGGCAAGTCGCCTTGCTATCGCACCTATCCTCATCGCATCAGGCGCCGACGGCCTGTATCCTCCGGACATAGGCTGGGTGAAGTCGATGCCGTCGCCGTCAAGTATGGGATGTGAATACGGGTCGTTGGGATAATCAACCTCGTTGCCGATGCTCCAAAGGAAGACCGACGGATGGTTCCTGTCCCTTCTGACCATGTCTGCGACGTCCCTCTCGCTCCACTCCTCGAAATAGTCCGCAGTTCCCTCCATCGAAGGCTTGCCGACGTTCCATCCCTCGACCCACTTCTTCTTGTTAAACTCCCACTCGTCGAATGCCTCGTCCATCACGAGGAGGCCGAGCCTGTCGCAGAGCTCATAGAAGATAGGTGCCTGAGGGTTATGGCTCGTCCTCACGGCGTTGGTGCCGATGCTCTTGAGGGTACGGAGCCTGGTCTCGATGAACTTCTCCGGTGCCACAGCTCCGAGCACGCCTGCGTCGTGGTGCAGGCACACGCCCTTGACCTTTATGTTGCGACCGTTCAGAGCGAATCCGTGGTCAGCGCTGAACTCGAGCGTCCTGATTCCGACTCCGACCTCAGCCTTGTCGAGCACCTTTCCTCCGGCGACTATGCTGGCCTCGAGGGTATAGAGATAAGGATCATCGAGATTCCATCGGCGAGGATTCCTGACCTTAAGATCGATCTTCTGTGATGCCGCAGCCTTCGCGCTGGTCTTTGCCACAATCACGCCCGACGCGTCCTTAAGCGCAAGGTTCACGCTCGCGCTGACTCCCGAAAGTCCTTCGATCGCTGCGTCGACCTTCAGCACGGCCTGCTTGTCGGTAAGGGACACGGTCTCATATCCCACGCCCCACTGGGCGAAATGGGTCTTCCCCGCCTGCACGGTCCACACGTCGCGGTAGATTCCCGATCCGGAATACCAGCGTGAGTCGGCAATCCTGCTGTGATCCACCCTCACCGCGATCACGTTATCCCCGTCCCTGTTCAGGTAAGGAGTCATATCGTACATGAAGGAATTGTAACCGCTCGGACGGATGCCGAGAAGATGTCCGTTGAGGTACACCGATGAGCGGTTGTACACACCTTCGAAATATATATACACATTCTCTGCGCTGAACTGCCTGCCCGAGAAATGCTTCCTGTACCATCCGATACCGGCAGGAAGGAAGCCCGTGCAGGAAGCGTTGTCCGGAGACAGGACTCCCAATACCGACCAGTCATGCGGCAAGCTGACCGAAGACCAGCGCGAATCGTCATAGTCCGCGAGAGACGCCCCATCGACTTCCGACTGGACGAATTTCCACCCGTCATTGAAGCGGGCGCTTTCTCCGAATGAGACCTGGGCTGCGGCTTCCGCAGCATTGAGGACGGCTAAAGCCGTGAGCAGGAACAAGATAATTCTCTTCATAGATCATTTACAGCTGACTGACATGGCTCAGCTTTACACAAATATAGGTAGAAAAAAATATTACCTATCGAAAGAAAGATTGTACCACCCCATGGAAAAATACATAATCTATATTTGCAATGTCGAAAGACGCAACAAATGATAAGTTCTTTCAAAAGCTCAGTGTAGCTTTTGGCGTGTGGTTTAAGTGAAAATAAGTAGAGCTGCCTCGTCGTGAGATGAGGCAGCTCTAAGTCATTATCGGCACCGCCGATCTATTTGAATATCTTCTGGGCGAACTCGTAGAGAGAGTAGCGCCATACCTGCCATTCGTGAGCTCCCGGATAGGAATTGAACTCAACCTTCACTCCCTTGTCCCTCATCAGCTGTACAGTCTTTTCAGTCGGGATGATGCGAGGATCCTGCTGTCCGCAGGTCATGAAGAACACCTTGTGCTGCTTGTTGAAGGCCTTGCTCTGGGAATAGATACCCGGAACCTCGTTCTCGAGATCGAGATCCTGAGCCTCGTTGATTCCGCCGAAGAGGCCGGTCGAGAACACACCTATGTTCGCGAACTTGTCCGGATTGTTCAGTCCGATGTAGAAGGTCTGACCTCCACCCATCGAGAGTCCGCACATCGCAGTATTCTTCGGTCCTTCGAGGATGCGGTAGGTCTTCGCGATATGAGGCATGATGTTGTTGAAGAGCTCCTCCATGTAAGGACGCATGCCTTCCATGTTATATCCGCCCGGAGTGACCCTGCCGTTGGTCACGAGATTGCTGTTCGGCGACACCACGATCATCGGCACCGCCTTGCCCTCAGCGATGAGATTGTCGAGGATATTGTCCATCAGGCCCATCTCAGGCCAGCCCATGTGGTCTTCACCGCCACCATGCTGTATATACACGACAGGATAGTGCTTGTCCGGATTCTGCTCATACTCGGCCGGCGTATAGACGCAGCACATCCTCCATGCCTTCTCATACTCGGACCAGTACCTCTCGAGCCTGGTCTCGCCGTGAGGCACGTCCTTCGGAAGGTAGAAGTCCACGCCCTCCTCCGGGATGTCTATGCCGCTGAGCATGGACCTGGAACCACGGTAGGTGCGACTGTTCGGGTCGAGCATGCTGACGCCGTCGACGATGAGATTATAAAGGTGGAGTCCCGGCACGAGAGGGTCGGTGGTCACTTCCCACTCTCCGTTTCCGATCTGGGTCATCTCATACTTCTTCTCGCGTATGATTATCTCCATGGTCTCCGCTTCCGGAGCCGAATTCCTGAAGGTGACGCTGAGATCCGGATTGATCTTCGGATACTCGCAGTTTCGGAAGTTGGTGACCGCGCTGACGGGCTCGGTGATCCTTCCGACCGTGGATGGCTGGTTTCCGGCACATCCCGTAGCCGCCAAGATGGCGACCGCAATTTCTATCATTTTCCTCATATCGGACTATCTGAAAAGTTTCTGTGCAAAATCATAGAGCGTACGGCGCCATGTAAGCCACTCGTGCGCTGTTCCCGGAGATTCGTAGTAGGTGTTCTGTATCCCCTTCTCGAGGAGCACCTCGTGCATGTCGTGGATAAGGCGTCCCTCCGCCGCTCCGGTCGCAAGGTAGAGGAGATGGTTCTCCGAATTGAACTTCTCCGGAGAGTGGAATATGCCGCCGAAGCCGCTGTCGAGCTTCTGAGGGTCCTTGAATCCAGGGCTCCTCACATCGAACTCACCTATCACCATGATTCCGCTGAATCCCGAGATGTAGGAGAAGTATTCGTTGTGTCCCAGTCCGAGGTCATAGGCCTGCTTCGCGCCCCATGAGAGGCCGGCGATCGCACGATGGTCGCGGTCCGCGATGGTACGGTACCTTGAATCCACCAGCGGGATCACGTCCTCGGTCATCATTTCCTCGAAGGCGTCGAACTCGTCCGAGCTGCCGGGCTTGCTTGCATAGCCGCAGTTCATCACCACGATCATCGGCACAGCCTTGCCTTCGGCGATGAGGTTGTCCATGATGATCTCGGCATAGCCCTGGTTGATCCAGCCTGTCTCATCCTCGCCGCCACCGTGCTGGAGGTAGAATACAGGATAGCGCTGGTCGAGGTTCTGCTCGTAACCGGCAGGAGTGTAGACGAACATCCTCCTGAACTCGCCGCAGGCCTTCGAGTAGAACTTCACCGAGCGAAGGGCACCGTGCGGATTGTCCTTCACGGTGTAATAGTCGGCAACATCCGGGTCCTCGTAGATCTCCACGGCGCCTGAATTGTGGGCATTGCCTCCGAAGAAGGTGTAGCAACGCGGGTCGGTGAGGGTGATGCCTCCGATCTTGATGGTGTAGAAATGGAATCCCACGACCTGAGGATCAGTGGTGACGCTCCACCATCCGTCCGCGTCCTTGGTCATCGGGTAATCCTTGCCGAGGGAGAAGGTCACTGCCTTCGCCGTAGGCGCATTGAACTTGAAGGTCACGCTCCTGTCCGGATTGACCTGCGGATACTGGTTCCCCGCGAAATTGTAGGCCGAAGGACGCTGTGCGGACGCCGAGAGGCATACGAGCGCCAGGCCGAGTGCGAATATGAATCTTTTCATGTGAACTGATCTTTGACACAAATTTACCGAAGTGCCCACCGTCGGGAAGAGACAATCTTTCTTTTGGGGTGTACATATCTACCATACGCACCCGTGCACGCATGCATGTGTACAGCTTTTCGCGGATTTTCGTATCTTGGGTACATCAATGACAAAGGGCATGAAAAGATTATCATCGATATTGATTGCGCTGCTCCTCCCGGCGATGCTGATCCACGCCGCGGGCACGAGGCAGGAGTACCTTCTCGAGAAGGGATGGAAGTTCACCAAAGGCGACGGAGACTACTCCGGAATCAAGGCCGACGACAGCTCATGGGAAAAGGTCAGCGTTCCGCACGACTGGGCCATCTATGGTCCATTCGACGCGAACAACGATGCCCAGGTCGTCGCCATCACCCAGAATTTCGAGCAGATGGCATCCCTCAAGACCGGGCGCACCGGAGGACTTCCGTACGTGGGAGTCGGCTGGTACAGGACAGAATTCGCTCTCCCTGGATTCGATGCTTCGAAGCACGCCGAACTGGTATTCGACGGAGCTATGAGCAGTGCAAAGGTGTATGTGAACGGAAAGTTCGCAGGAGAATGGCCATATGGCTACAACTCCTTCCATCTGGACGTGACCCCTTTCGTACATGCAGACGGCTCGGCGAACACCCTCGCAGTGAGGCTCGAGAACCTGCCGGAGTCTTCACGCTGGTATCCTGGCGCCGGCCTCTACAGGAACGTCCATGTGCTCGTCACGGACAAGGTCCATATACCCGTATGGGGCACCCAGGTGAAATGCTCCTCGGTGGGCAGCAAGTCCGCCCAGGTGAGCATCGAGATCACCGTCGAGGGTACGGCTCCCGATCTCAGCGTGGTCACAGAAATCCGCACCAGGAGCGGAAAGAAGGTTGCCGTCTGCAAGTCCTCCACACGGACAGTAAAAGGCTTCAGACAGGAGATGAAGGTGAAGAAACCTGCGCTCTGGACGCCTGAGAGCCCGAATATGTACGATGCAGTGACCTGCGTATACTCAGGGAAGAAGAAGATCGACGAGTATGTCACTCCGTTCGGAATCCGGTCCATCTCCCTCGTCGGAGACAAGGGTTTCTTCCTCAACGGCCAGGTGCGCAAATTCCAGGGAGTGTGCAACCACCACGACCTCGGTCCCCTCGGATCGGCAGTCAACGAGGCTGCGCTCCGTCGTCAGCTGACCCTGCTCAAGGAGATGGGATGCGATGCCATCAGGACCTCGCACAACATGCCTGCCCCGGAGCTCGTGAGGCTCTGCGACGAGATGGGATTCATGATGATGGTCGAACCTTTCGACGAATGGGACATTGCGAAATGCAGGAACGGCTACCACCTTCTCTTCGACCAGTGGGCCGAGAAGGACATGGTCAACATGCTCCGTCAGTTCAGAAACTCCCCTTCCGTGGTATTCTGGAGCATAGGAAACGAAGTGCCGAGCCAGTGCGACGAGTCCGGCTACAGGACTGCGAAGTTCCTCATGGACATCTGCCGCAGGGAGGATCCGACGAGGTTCGTGACCTGCGGGATGGACCAGGTTCTCTGCGTCCTCAAGAACGGCCTTGCCGGCCTGCTGGACGTACCGGGCTTCAACTACCGCGTGCATCTCTACCAGCAGGCCTACGACACCCTCTCGCACAAGATCGTGCTGGGTAGCGAGACCGCGTCCACGATCTCTTCAAGGGGTGTTTACAAGTTCCCTGTCGAAAAGACCGCACGAGTACACCACGATGACCTCCAGACCTCCTCATATGACATGGAATACTGCGGCTGGTCAAACCTCCCGGACGACGACTTCGCGATGGCGGAGGACCATGAATGGGAGATAGGACAGTTCGTATGGACTGGATTCGACTACCTCGGAGAGCCGACTCCGTACAACCTCATGCCGAACCACAGTTCCAACTTCGGAATCATAGACCTCGCCTCCATACCGAAGGACAGGTACTATCTGTACCGCAGCCAGTGGCGCAGGGATGTCAGCACCCTGCATGTGCTCCCGCACTGGACATGGCCTGGCCGCGAGGGACAGGTGACCCCTGTGCATGTATATACAAGCTATCCTTCGGCCGAGCTCTTCGTGAACGGTGTGAGCCAGGGATCAAGGCACAAAAGGCGTGACGCAAGCCTACAGGAGCGCTATAGGCTCATGTGGGACGATGTGGTCTACCAGCCCGGCGAAATCCGAGTCGTAGCCTATGACGAGAACGGAAAGCCTGCCGAGGAACAGGTCGTGAAGACCGCCGGCGAGCCGCATCATCTTGTCCTCAAGGCAGACAAGAGCATGATCATCGCGGACGGAAAGGATCTCTCATATATCGAGGTAAGCATCGTCGACAAGGATGGCAATCTCTGCCCTTCCGACGGACGCCTGGTAAGCTTCAGTACCATGGGTGAAGGCGGAAAATATAGGGCCTCCGCGAACGGAGACCCTACCTGTCTAGATCTTTTCCACCTCCCTCAGATGCATCTTTTCAGCGGAAAGCTCACCGCCATCGTACAGGCTTCGGAAGTTCCCGGAGAAGTAACACTGACGGCCACTGCCGACGGCGTACAGCCATCTTCGATAACTATCACAACGAAATAGTCTCAGTTCTCTGAATACAAAAAAAGGCGGTGACCAGAAGTCACCGCCTAAGTATTTGATTTAGGTTCTATTAATAACCTTCTACCTGATCAAGGTTAGGGTTGTTGTTAACCTCAGAGTTAGGGATAGGCATCCAAGCCTTGTGAGGCTGGAAGTTATCCTTGTACTTGCTTGAACGTGCAGCAACCTTCTTGTAGAAGTCACCACTCATGTCAGCAACGCCCCAGCGGCGGAGGTCAACGAGACGGTCACCCTCGAAGCAAGACTCCTTCATGTCCTCGATATCGATGACAGACATGACGTCCTTGAGAGTAGGGTTGCCAGCCTTGATGGCTGCATAGCCGTAGTCTGCGTTGAGGTCGATAGTTGCACCGGTAAGAGGGTTGGTCCACTTAGACTCTACAGGCTCGCGCTCTGAGAGCTTTGCAAGACCGGCACGCTGACGAACGATGTCGATCTGGTCGATTGCACCCTTGAGGTCACCGGTCTGAGCAAGACACTCAGCGTAGTCCATGATGATCTCACCGAGACGGAAGACGCGGTAGTTGGTAGGCTCCTCATCCTGAATGGTCTGTACATAGTCGCCACCCATCCAGTTCACATACTTGTTGATGTAAGCGCGGCCGTCCTTCCAGTACTGAGGCTGGTTCTCAGACCACTGCCACTGCATATGACCAGGGTAGTCGGTGAAGATGTCAGTGTAAAGGAGTGAGCACTCGAGACGCTGATCGTACTGACCAGGCTGAGTACGAGGAGTAGCGGTTACGGTCTTCTCGTTCTTGAATGCGTGGAGCATCCAAGCCTCTGCGTCATAGTCGCCCCAGCCCACAGGAGTTGCGCCCATGAATTTCCAACGCCAGTTACCACGGTCAGGGGTAGCGCCGTCGTTCATACCTGAACCGAAGCCGAGAGCTGCCCAGTAACCACCTGCAGACTGTACGGTCTGAGCGAACTGGATCTCGAAGATAGCCTCGCTGTTGTTCTCGTGTGCGGTATCAGAGTTGTAGATGTAGTCAGCGTTGAGAGCAAGCTTCTGACCATTGATTGCGTAACCGTTCTCGATGATGTTCTTGAGGATGTCACGAGCCTTGTCATACTGGTTGTTCCAGTTCATGTAGGTCTTTGCGAGAACTACACCTGCGAACCACTTGGTAAGACGGTACTGGCCCTTCCAAGGACCCTCATTGTAAGTTGAAGGGAGAGTCTTGTAAGCATACTCAGCATCCTCAACGACCTTCTCCATAAGGGTCTCGTATGGAGTACCTGCCGGCTGGTCACCTGCAGGAGCTACATAGTCAACATATGGTGCGTGGTTGTAGAGAACAGCAAG
>JAKSJQ010000015.1 GCA_024402115.1 Bacteroidales bacterium
ATCTTGCTGGAGGATGACAAAATCGACGAGCTCTGATTTCCAGAACATCTGGTGGTAGGTCAATGGAACGCCGTCATCACCGAGGATGTTGATCTGCTCCTGTGCGTCACGGCCCTTGCGGATGATGTTCTTGGTCTTCTCTACCATCTCCACCCAACCTGGCATGATCTTCTCCGAGAGATGCTCACGGATTTCAGGATACTCGAGGTACTTAGAGTAAGAGTCGATAGGATTGACTGCAGGATATCTCTTCTTGTCGGCGCGGTTCTGCTCGAGAGCGTAGAAGCAACGTGCGGCCTTCTTTGTAGACTCGGTCACAGGCTCCTTGAGGTTACCGCCGGCAGGGGATACGGTACCGATGAAGGTAACCGAACCGGTCTCGCCGTTGTTGAGGTATACCATACCAGCGCGGGCATAGAAGCTTGAGATGATAGCCGAGAGGTCGACTGGGAATGCATCTGCACCAGGAAGCTCCTCCATACGGTTGGACATCTCACGGAGAGCCTGAGCCCAACGAGAGGTAGAGTCGGCGAGGAGAAGAACCTTGAGACCCATTGCACGGTAGTACTCGCAGAGGGTCATAGCGGTGTATACGGATGCCTCACGCGCAGCGACAGGCATGTTCGAGGTGTTACAGATGATGGTGGTACGCTCCATGAGGCTGCGGCCGGTGTGTGGGTCGACGAGCTCAGGGAACTCAGTGAAGATCTCCACGACCTCATTTGCACGCTCACCGCAGGCTGCCATCACGATGACCTGTGCGTCACCCTGCTTTGCGATGGCATGCTGGAGCACGGTCTTACCGCAACCGAAAGGTCCAGGGATGAAGCCTGTGCCGCCCTCAGCGATAGGATCGAGGGTGTCGATTACACGGACACCTGTCTCCATGATGCGTGAAGGTCTTGGTTTCTCCTTATATCCCTTGATGGCCACCTTCACAGGCCACTTCTGGGTCATGGTTACGTCTACGTCCTCTCCGTCTGCATTTGTGAGGACTGCGACTACCTTGTCGATGTTATATTCTCCAGCTTCCACGATTGACTTCACGGTGTACTCTCCCTTGAAAGCGAAAGGAACCATGATCTTGTGAGGAAGCCAGCCTTCCTTCACCTCGCCGAGCCAATCAGCAGCGACTACCTTGTCGCCAGGCTTCGCGATAGGGGTGAAGTCCCAGAGCTTCTCGTGGTTAAGTGGATCGGTGTATTCTCCTTTCTTGAGGAATACGCCTGTCATTGTGGTGAGGTCATTCTGGAGACCGTCGTAACAGCTCGAGAGAAGACCAGGACCGAGTGTTGCTTCGAGCATTCGTGCCTCGAATTCCACTTCGTTGCCATTCTTGAGTCCACGGGTACTCTCGAATACCTGTACAGCGGCCTTGTTGCCGTTCACCTTGATGACCTCGGCCATCAACTTGGTGTCGCCTACGGTGATGTAGCAGATCTCATTCTGCGACACTGGACCGTTGCATTCCACTGTAACGAGGTTGGAAACGATACCCGTAACCTTTCCTGTTGATTTCATATGGTTTCTTATTAACTAGTTTGCGTTGTACTGGACGCCCTTGAAGGTGCCACGAACCTCGTCTACGAGCTTCTTGAACATCTGGCGGCCGCTCTCTTCGTCAAGCTTGAACCAGCGTGCTACGATATGAAGCTTCGCGACGAAACCAAGAATGATCTCCATGTTGAAGTAATCGAACAATGTCATTGCGTCGATCTTCTCCCACAGGAGGTCGTCAATACCCCTTTCGCGGGTGAGGATGTCACCCGAATGGAGGATTCCGTCAAGCTTTGCAGCCTCCTCGAACTCGACCTGCTCTGGCTCGCAGTCCTCGTCCTGGTTGAGGACGAGCACATCTTTGCCTGCAGGACGGCCCAGCTGGTCGTTGAGATACTCTACCTTGGCATTACGTACGGCAAGGTCGAACGCGAAGTAGTCGCGAATGAACTGGCTGTCGTGCGAAAGTGCTTCGTTGTAGAACTCCGCGCAGAGATTGTCTGGCTCGAAGCCCTTCTCGAGGAATTCCACGACGGCCTTGTCCTTGTCGGACAGCTGTGCGAGTATCTCTGCCATGATCGAGTCCGGAGTGTCACTCGCGAACTTGTAGTCAGGGCTGAGCACTGGAAGGCTTGCTACTATGTAGTGGTAATTGTTCATTATCCGAACAGAATCTTCTTGGTTGCAGGACGAAGATATGCTCCGATGAGCTCCTGAAGTGTTTCGTCGGTAAGGCTGATGAAGTATGTTCCGTCCTTAGGGCCGATGGTGAATCCACCGCCGATCTTCTTGCTGAAGCTTGCGGCAACTTCGCCCTTGAGGATTGAAGCGAGCTCGCTGCTGATGAATGGCTCGAGCTCAGCCTTGAGTGACTCCGGAAGTACGAGATTGATGTCTGCTGACTCCTCTGCGCTGAACTTCTCAGCGACTGCCTTGATGATACCCTTTACGAAATCTGCCTCGCTGAGGGCCTTCTTGGTAGAATCTGCAGTGATCTTAGAGATGATGAGGTTCTCGATGTCCTGCTTGGTAGCTGCAACACTTTCGCGTGACGCCATCTTGATGTCTGAAGCGACTTTCGACTTGATGTCCTCAGCCTCCTTGCGAGCCTGTGCGACGATAGCTTCTGCCTGGCTCTTGGCGTCAGCAACGATTGCCTCTGCCTGGGCTTTTGCCTTTGCTACAAGCTCCTCGCCCTCGAGTTTACCTTTAGACAGACCCTCGTTGTAGAGTTTGTCTGTCAATTCCTGCAATTTGTTCTGCATATGTCGTAGTTATTAGTTGTTTTCGGTTAGTCCAAATTCGGACATTTACAAATATAAGAAAAAAGTCACAACAATAGTACACAAAACCACCCTATCGATTAGGGTGGTTTTGTACATTTTCTCGTTTTTTATTGACTTTTTGGTCTAAAAGCACTCGCGAAGAATCTCGCAGATATTTCTCGTTTTGCCCATCGTATAGAAGTGAACGGCTGGTACTCCGTGCTTCAGGAGGTCCTTGCACTGCTTCTTGCACCACTCGGTACCTATCTCGTAGACGGCTTCCTTGTCCGATGCGGCGGCCTCGATTGCTGATGAGAGTTCTACAGGTATGTCGAGAGAGAAAGACTCCGGTAACATGTGAACCTGTCTTGCTGTAGAGAGAGGCTTGAGACCAGGTATGATAGGGACGGTGATTCCGGCTTCCCTGCAGCGCCTCTCGAAATCGTAGAAGACCTCGTTGTCGAAGAACATCTGGGTGATGACATAGTCCGCGCCTGCGTCGACCTTTTTCTTGAGGTTGAGTATGTCGGTCTCGATGTTGGGTGCCTCGAAATGCTTCTCTGGATATCCTCCCACGCCTATGCTGAAATGGCGGCCTGTCTCCTCGCGTCTGTAGTCCCTGATACCTTCTACAAGCTCGCTCGCATACGCGTATCCACCCGGGGTAGGGACAAACCTCTTCTCGCTGGTTAGACAATCTCCGCGGAGTGCCAGGCAATTGTCTATACCCATGTAGTAAAGGTTGTCGAGCTCCTTGTTGATCTGCTCGATGGTGGCGCCGGCGCATATGATGTGCGGAACGGCCTCGATATGGTACTTGGACATGATGGCCGCACATACGGCCACCTCGCTGATGCGGTTCTGCACGACTTTCCTTGTATAGGTGCCATCGGCGTTCTGCACATACTCGTATTCATCGCGGTGACAGGTCACGTTGATGTACTTCGGGTCGAACTCCATGAATGGGAGTATGCTGTCGAGCAGATCCTCGCGGCTCATTCCCTTGAGCGGCGGAACTATCTCCAGTGATGGATAAGCCTGGTGGCTCTCCTTGAGTATATCTGAAATTTTCATCTTCTATTCTATATATAGTGTGCGTCCTCGTGGACGACTATGTATCCGCAGACGCTCGATTCTGGGAACATCGCGTATGACTCGGTCAGACCAATGCAGAGCATCTCCGAATTCGGGATCCCATCGAGCACATCCTTCTTGCGGCTATGCTCCGGACATGAAGGATATCCTATGCCAGGGCGAATGACCTTCATCCCGTCGGGGATGGTCAGCTGGGCTCCTATCCATTCTGATGCTGCTTCCGCAAGACAAAGTCGCAGGGTCTTTTCCATCATGGACTCCTTCCTGCACAGCTCGCAGCCGCATCCTGCCATGTGGAGTCCGTGCACGCTCGCTGCGAAAAGCCCCAGAGGCTTACCCTCGACCATGTCGAAATGAACGGCCACCCTGATATTGCACTGCATGCTCTTGAGAACCTGCTCGGCCTCGGCCCTGATGGCCTTGACTTCCGGCTTGTCCCAGTCGCTCTTTCTTATCCTCCATATCATGTTGAACACGTTCCAGTCGATCAGCGGTGCGATTTCCTCGAGCGGAACATCGCGGACAGGAATCTCGTTGTGCCTGATGGACTCTAGAGTAGCATAACCCTCGTCCGGGAGGTAGGCAAAGAGCTTGTCCTCAAGCTTGCCGCTGATCTTTGGAGCAGCAGCATTCTTCTCGTTGAGGCGGATCTGCTCCTGCTTCTGATGTTCCTGAGCTTCGAAATTCTCCGGGTCCATCATATAGTGCTTTGCCATCACAGCGCTAGCCGAAGCGTCGGCGCCGTGGAACACATGATCATATATAGGTGCGAGCTTGAGTGCCGTGTGCCTTGCTGAGGTGGTCGCTCCTCCTACGAAGAGAGGAGTGTGCATGCCGCGCGCAGCCATATCTCTGCATATTTCCTCCATCTGGTGGAGGGAAGGGGTGATAAGGCCGCTGACTCCGATGATGGATGCGTTCTCGCGTATCGCCGTGTCCAGGATGAGCTGCTTGTCCACCATGACTCCGAGGTCGATGACCTTGAACCCGTTGCAGGTGAGCACGGTGTCGGTTATGTTCTTTCCTATGTCATGCACGTCGCCCTTGACCGTAGCCATCACCACGACCGGACGCTTGTCCTCCGAATCTCCATCTTCGGCGCCTGTGCTCATGTACGGTTGGAGTATGTCGACGGCTTCCTTCATGATCTTGGCGGATTTCACCACCTGAGGAAGGAACATCTTTCCTTCTCCGAAGTAATTACCGACGGTTTCCATGCCTTCCATGAGAGGACCCTGGATAACGGCCTGTGCGGAACCGAGATCCTCGAGCGCCTTCATCACCTTGGCCTGGAGACCTTCGCTGCTTCCCTTTACGAGAAGTTCCGGAAGCGTGAGCTCAGCCTTCGCGACGCTCTGGGACGCGGTGTCGTCCTTTGCGGCAAGCGCTTCTGACGCAAGGCTGAGGAGTCTCTCGACTGCTCCGTCGTCGGTGTCGAGTATCACATCCTCGCATGCCCTCCTGAGTCTTGGCTCGATGGCGTCATATATCTGGAGCATGCCTGGATTCACTATGGCCATGTCCAGACCGGCGGCTATCGCGTGGTAGAGGAACACCGAGTGCATGGCTTCGCGGACAGGGTTGTTGCCCCTAAACGCGAACGAGAGGTTGGATATTCCACCGGAGGTGAGAGCCCCGGGGATATTCTCCTTTATCCATCTCACAGCCTCGATGAAGTCCACTCCGTATTTCCTGTCGGTGCCGACTCCCGTTCCTACGGTGAGCACATTGCAGTCGAAAATTATGTCATTGGGAGCTACTCCTATGCCTGTTAGCAGGCGGTAGGCGCGCTCGCAGATGCGAATCTTCCTCTCATAGTCGGTCGCCTGACCTTCCTCGTCGAAGGCCATGACCACCATCGCCGCACCGAGCCTGTGGATTTCGGCTGCCTTACGGAGGAATTCCTGCTCACCTTCCTTGAGGCTGATGGAGTTGACGATGCACTTGCCCTGGGCGTTCTTCAGACCGGCTAGTATGGTCTCCCAGTGCGAAGAGTCTATCATCAGAGCTGCCTTCGCTACGGCAGGTTCCGTTGCTATGTATCTCACGAACTTCTCCATCTCGACAGTGCTGTCGAGCATGGCGTCGTCCATGTTTATGTCTATAACCGCAGCTCCATTGGCAATCTGCTGCTGAGCTATCTCTATTCCGGATGAATAGTCTCCGGCTGCGATGAGCTTCGCAAACTTTCGGCTGCCGGCGACGTTTGTCCTTTCTCCGACGTTGGTGAAGTTTGTCTTAGCCTTGTCTATGGTCACGGCTTCAAGTCCCGAGACTGTAAGGATAGGTTCGGGCTTTTGTCCTGAAGGGACTGCTCCGGGAGCATGTGATAGGGTAGACCACCATGTATCTGTTTCCGTCGCCTGCCTTCCTGCAGTACGGATCATTTCCGCTATGGCTGCAATATGTTCAGGAGTGGTTCCGCAGCATCCTCCAACCATGTCGACGTATCCGGCTCCCACCATCTCTGCGACAGCCTGGGCCATCTCCTGAGGCGACTGGTCGTACTGACCGAGTTCGTTCGGAAGGCCTGCGTTCGGATAGCAGCTCACGAGGCGCTCCGGTGCGTCTTCCTTGACGAAGCGGGATACTTCCGCGATAAGTGGCATGAGTTCCTTCGCTCCAAGAGAACAGTTGAGGCCGTATGAGATAAGGTTGCAATGCTTGACGGAATGATAGAAGGCTTCGAGAGTCTGACCGGTAAGCACTCGTCCGCTTCTGTCTGCGCACGACACGGAAACAGCGACAGGGAAGCCCTGAGGTATATTGTATATTGCCGCCTTAGCGTTGAGGGCATCGATGCAGGTTTCGATCAGTATGAAGTCCACTCCGCCTTCGATGAGGCCGTCGATCTGGTCTTTGTAGGCCGTGGCCATCTCGTCGAAGGACACGGGTCTCCATGTAGGGTCATCTACGTCTGTTCCGATGGAGAGGGACTTTGATGTAGGTCCTAGACTTCCTGCGACGAGTATCTTCCTGCCAGGCTGCTCTGCCATGGCTTCGTCAGCGACCTTCCTTGCAATCCTCGCCCCGGCAAGGGCCATTTCCCTGGCTTTGTCCTGGCATGCGTATTCCATCTGCGAAATTGCATTGGAACTGAATGTGCAGGTCTCGATGATGTCGGCACCGGCGTCTATATATGCACGATGGACGGCAGCGATATCTTCTGGCCTTGTAAGGCAGAACATGTCGTTGTTACCGGAGAGCCCACGCTTCTGGAGCATGGTTCCCATTGCGCCGTCTATGATGAGAATTCCTTTCATCTGGGGAGGTAGGAACTACTTTCGATAATCAAAGATAGGAAAATACTATGACAAAAAAAAGGCGACCTAGTAAGGCCGCCTTTCATTATTCTGTCGTAGAATGATTATTCTGCAGGCTTGAGGTTGGTGTATACGTTCTGGACGTCGTCGTCCTCCTCGATCTTCTCGATGAGCTTGTCTACCTCGACGCGCTCCTCGGCAGAAAGCTCTACGAGCTCGCCGGTAGCGAGACGGGTGAACTCGCCTGACATGAGCTCGTAACCGTTGTCCTCGATGTACTTCTGGATCTGGTTGAAGGCGGTGAACTCTCCGTATACACAGATGTTCTTGTTCTCGTCCTCATCCTCCTCCTCGAAAATCTCATCAACACCGTAGTCGATCATCTCGAGCTCGAGCTCCTCAAGATCGTATGGACCGTTGATCTTGAAACGGAACATACTCTTGCGCTCGAAGAGATACTCTACGCTACCTGCGGTACCGAGAGAACCACCGAACTTGGTGAAGTATGAACGTACGTTAGCTACAGTACGGTTGTTGTTGTCAGTCGCTGTCTCTACGAGTACTGCGATTCCATGAGGCGCGCGGCCTTCGAATACAACCTCCTTGTAATCTGCCTGGTCCTTCTCGTTTGCCCTCTTGATGGCGCGCTCGATATTGTCCTTAGGCATATTCTCGCTGCGTGCAGTCTGGAGGAGTGCGCGGAGGCGAGGGTTACCGGTAACATCTGGACCGCCCTGCTTTACAGCGATGGTGATTTCCTTTCCGATCTTGGTGAAGGTCTTGGCCATGTGGCCCCAACGCTTCATCTTCCTTTCTTTTCTGAACTCGAATGCTCTTCCCATGGTATCTGATTATTTTGCTTCGATTCTGGTGATGTACTTGTCGATATCCATAGCCTCGTTTGACATAGGCCAATCGTCCCTGATCTCCTTGTAGAGCTTGAGAGCCTCGTCATTCTTGCCGAGCTCCTCATAAACGATACCTGCCTTGAGGAGGTATGCTGCACCGAAGAGGTTGCCGCTGGTCTTGGCTGCCTTCTTGTAGCACTCGATAGCCTTTGTGTAGTTCTCGAGACCGCAGTAAGCGTCGCCCTGGCATGCGATGGCGCGTCCAGCGAGGATAGCTTCCTTACCGTTGTACTTCTTGAGATAGTTGAGAGCTGACTCATAGTTACCGAGCTGGAGCTCGCAGATACCTGCATAGAGGTTCACAGCCTTTCCGGCCTTGTTACCGTACTCCTTAGCGATCTCCTCGAAGCCCATGATGTTGCCGTCACCCTTGAGCGCGGTCTCGTAGTCCTGAGCAGCGAAAAGGTTCTCTGCAGGGAAAAGCTGTCCGAGTGCCTCTGCCTTCTTAGGAGCGTACACGTACTTTGAGTAGAGGAATGCGATAGCTGCAATCACTACGACTGTAGCAGCGCAGATGCCGATGACCTTGAGGTTCTTCGTGATGAAGAGTTCGGTCTTGGAAACTGCCTCTGGAGTTTCCTGAACGTTGACGTTCTTGTTTTCGTTTGCCATATCGTTATTTATTATTTTCAATAATATTCTGCAATGAGCCTGCAAATTTATGAATTTTTGTACAATCAAGCAAATGGAATGATGTATCTTTGTGTCGCTATGCCGACATTGGAGAAAATATCTATCGCTGACTTCAGGAACATCGCTTTCCAGGAGCTGGATTTCTCGCCCAATATCAACTGTATTTCGGGCAACAACGGTGAGGGGAAGACCAATCTTCTGGCCGCAATCTACTATCTGTCAATGACCAAGAGCAACTTCGCGTCAACCGACAGGTATAACTTCCGTCATGGGCAGGATTCCTTCACTCTTTGTGGCAGCTATCGCATGGAGAACGGGCTTGTCAGCAAGATTGCTCTCCAGGTCGATGGTGAAGGAAAGAAACTTCGCAGGGACGACAAGCCGTATCCGAAGATATCGGAGCATGTTGGCCTTCTTCCTATTGTGATGGTCTCTCCGGCGGACACTTCACTTGTCAGCGAATCTGGCGAGGAGAGAAGGAAGTTCGTCAATTCAGTGCTCTCTCAGATGGATCAGCAGTACCTTCTCGCTGCTCAGCAGTACAACAGGCTTCTGCTCCAGAGGAACAAGATGCTGAAGGAGGGGAATTATGCTGAAGACCTGATGCAGGTGGTCGACATGAAGCTGGCAATGTATGCCCAGCCTCTCTATGAGGCAAGGGCGCGTTTCATAGAACAGCTTGAACCCATCGTCGCCGAGTATTACAAGGCACTTTCCGGAGGCTCGGAGAAGGTCGGAATCAAGTATGAGTCCGATCTGCACAAGGAACCTCTTGACCAGATTCTTGCGTCCAGGATTGAGAAGGACAGGATACTCAGATATACAACTGCAGGCCTCCAGAGGGACGATTTCGTGTTCGAGATGGATGGAATGCCTATACGTAGGTGTGGCTCCCAGGGACAGCAGAAGTCTTTTCTCGTGGCGCTCAAGTTCGCCCAGTATGACATAATGAAGAAGACCTACGGATTCGCTCCCATGCTTCTTCTCGACGATGTCTTCGATAAGCTCGACATGGGCAGGATATCCAACCTCCTCGGCATGGTCTCGAGCAGCGATTTCGGACAGATTTTCATCACTGACTGCAACAAGGTGAGGCTTCGCGGAATAGTCGACAGCCTGACCTCTGACAGGGCATATTTCGAGACCTCAGGCGGCGTTTTCACCAAGGCATAGCGATGGACAGCATCAAGAGAAAGGAGCCACAGCCTATGGATGTGGTAATCAAGGAATTCATCCGTGAGATGAAGCTTACCTCGGGGCTCAACACCCAGCGTATATTTGCTGCGTGGGATGAAGTTTCCGGGGCTGCGAAGTGGACGACGAACCGCTTCTTCAAGGACGGTGTCCTCTACATCACGATGAACTCTTCGGTTGCGCGCAACCACCTTGTGTTCCAGCTCCCGGAGCTGACACGTTCCATAAACGACAGACTGATGGCGGATCCGCTTTTCGTCAAGGATGATCCAAAGTCACGTCTCGTCACGCGAATCATTCTCAAGTAGGATATCCGCGCAGTTTGCTATATTTGCAGAAGAATACATAATTAAGATATGAGTAAGCTCAGGTTCGACGTGGTGCAGACCGCGTTCAAGAAGAAAGCAGTGGAAGTTGAGGCTCCGGCAAAGCTGACCTCGGAATATTTTGCAGAACTGGTATTCACCAGGGACAAGATGCGCAAGTATCTTGACGGTAAGAGCTATGCTGCCCTTATCAACTGCGTGGACAACGGTGCCCCGCTTGACAGGGATACCGCAGACAATGTTGCAGCCGGCATGAAGGCATGGGCATTGGAGCACGGAGTTACCCACGTGACCCACTGGTTCCAGCCCCTTACCGACGGTACTGCGGAGAAGCATGACTCCTTCATGGAGTATGACGGAAAGGGCGGCATGATCGAATCCTTCAACGGAAAGTCACTCGCGCAGCAGGAACCTGACGCGTCCTCATTCCCTAACGGCGGTATCAGAGCGACCTTCGAGGCTCGCGGATACACTGCATGGGACCCGACCTCACCAGTGTTCATCGACGGTGATACCCTCTGTATTCCTACCGTGTTCATCTCGTACACCGGCGAGGCTCTTGACTATAAGACCCCTCTCAAGAAGGCCATCAAGGCTGTCAATGACGCTGCGGTTCCTATCTGTCAGCTCTTCGACTCCAATGTGAAGAAGGTCGTCCCTTACCTCGGATGGGAGCAGGAGTATTTCCTCGTAGATGAGGACCTCTATGCAGCCCGTCCGGACCTCATGCTCACCGGCCGTACCCTCATCGGACATGAGTCTTCGAAGAACCAGCAGCTTGACGACCATTATTTCGGTGCAATCCCATCACGCGTCGCTGCATTCATGCGCGACATCGAGTTTGAGGGATACCGCCTCGGCATTCCGCTCAAGACCCGTCACAACGAGGTCGCACCTAACCAGTTCGAGCTTGCTCCAATCTTCGGCGAGCTCAACCTAGCGAACGACCAGAACCAGCTGATGATGAACATCATGAACAAGGTCGCAAGGAAGCATGGTTTCGTGGTGCTCCTCCACGAGAAGCCTTTTGCCGGCATCAA
This sequence comes from Bacteroidales bacterium, assembly GCA_024402115.1. The sequence continues at coordinate 11,222 of JAKSJQ010000015.1, forward strand.
CGGATCCGGAAAGCATAACAACTGGTCACTCGGAACCGATACCGGAGTTTGTCTCCACGCTCCTGGTAAGGATCCTATCAGCAACCTCCAGTTCGTCACGTTCTTCGTAAATACCCTTGCAGCAGTGCAGAAGCACAATTCAGTGCTCAAGGCAACCATAGCATCTGCGACAAATGCCCATCGTCTCGGCGCAAACGAGGCACCTCCGGCAATCGTTTCTGCTTTCCTCGGCCAGACCATGACCAAGGTCCTCAGGAATCTCCTCGAGATGCCTTCGGATACTCCTATCGACATCGCCGGAAAGCAGAGCCGTTCGGTTGGACTCGTAGAGATCCCGGAGATCTTCGGCGACAATACCGACCGCAACCGTACCTCTCCTTTCGCATTCACCGGAAACCGCTTCGAGTTCCGTGCTGTGGGTTCACCTGCAAACTGCGCCGGCGCCATGACCACCCTCAATGCTGCGGTAGCTGAGCAGCTCGTCGAGTTCAAGGCTGCTGTAGACAAGGAAATGGCAGCAGGTAAGACCATGACAGTCGCAGTCATGGATGTCCTCAAGCCTATTATCGCAAGCATCATCGATGTTGTCTGCTTCGATGGCAACGGATATTCTGACGAGTGGGTGAAGGAAGCCATCAAGCGTGGCCTTGACGTTGAAAGATGCGTTCCGAAGATGTTCCTTTCATTCACCTCTCCTTCTTCACTGGAGATGTTCACCAAGACCAAGGTCTATACTGCGAAGGAACTCGAGGCACGTAACGAGGTCAAGTGGGAGATGTACACCAAGAAGGTACAGATCGAGGCTCGTGTTCTCGGAAGAATGGCTGTGAACCATATCATCCCTACCGCGATCGAGTATCAGAGCAAGCTCCTTGACAACATCAAGTCAATGAAGGAAATCTTCCCAGACGAGTATCAGAAGCTTGCGGCAACTGAGATCGAGATCGTGAGGAACATGTCAGGTCTTATCGATGACATCCGTACCAAGGTGGATGCAATGATCGAGGCCCGTAAGGTTGCAAACAAGATTGAGGACGAGTACGAGAAGGCCATGGCATATTATGCAATAGCAGAGTCGCTCGAGGCAATCAGAAAGCCTATCGACAAGCTTGAGGAAATTGTGGACAACGATATGTGGCCTCTTCCAAAGTACCGTGAGATACTCTTCATCAACTAATAAAAAAGGAGGCTGACCCTGAAGGTCAGCCTCTTCTTATTCTATTTGCAGCTTATTACTGCGCTACGTTCTGAAGAACCCCGATCTGTCCTCTGTTTGAGATGAGCCTGATCTGGGTATAACCCTTGCCGTAGAGATAGTATCCTTCCTTAGGCGTCATTGGGAATTCCGATACCATCTTGCCATCAGTCTTCATCACGAGCTTGAATGACGCCGCTGCCGGGTCGAGGAGCACCTCGATAGGACCGGTGTTGGTCTGGATGCCGATGTCGCGAGGAGTGTTGATGCAGCTGTACCTTACATCACCCGAGGTGGTCTGGATAGATACGTGTTCGCAGTCCATGTCCACATAAGCCGAAACTGAAGTGCCGGTGAGATCGAAATAGTCGCACCTGAATTCGTCAGGAAGAAGGATGGTGAGCTTCTTTCCGTTAGCGTACTCAGGACGTGCTCCATACCTTCCATACCTGATATGGAGCGTCTTGCCGTCAAACCAGTGGTGGAGTGCGGCATCCGACGATACAGGCCTGTCGCAGTCCTCGAAGAACTTCACGGTTGCCCTTTCGTCATAGATGATGTCGACCATGCCGTCGAGCCAGTCTATGTCGATGTTCGCGATGCGGGTGGCGATCTCTCCGCCTCCCATGACCCACTGACTCCCGTCGCCTCCGAAGAAGCATGACTGTGCGGCGAACATGACCGCCGCGAGTGCTATTGATTTGAGAATTCCTTTCATGTTGTCGTTATTATTCCTGATGTGCAGGACGGAGAAGATCGAGAACGGTCTTCACTGGGTTGAAGGTGTCGAGAGGAACCTCTACGAAGAGGGTATTCCACTTGCTCATGGCACCATTCCAGAGACCAGGAAGTTCGAGAGCCTTGAGCTCACGTCCCTGATAGCTCTTGCTGCTGATGAATCCAGCCTCGTCGTCTACATACTCGAGGAGGTTGAACTTGTTGCCCTGATAGTCGCGGAGGCAGCATACGAGGTCTACCGGATTGAAGTGGGTAGCGCTCTTGAGTGCTGCAACTGCCTCGGCATCGTCTGGATTGATCTGTACGCTCTCGAGAACCTGAAGCGAGGTGCTGCCATCCTTCTCGCAGATTACGAATGGACCACCGCCTGGCTCGCCCTGGTTGCGTACCATACCGCAGACGCGGATAGGGCGGTTGAGCTTCTCGCGGATAGCCTTTACTCTCTCCTCGCAAGTGTCGCAGCTTGGGATGGTGATGCAGAGGGTGTCGTTGAGGAAAGCCTCGATCTCGTTGCAGAGCTCCTGGCACTCAGGAGTAGCGCAGAGATTTGCTCCTACATTGTTGAAGGTATGTGCAGGGATGTCGATGTATCCGGTACGGACAGCCTGACCGCTGGCTGCGTCGAGCTGCTGGATGTAGTTGAAGATGGTGTCACGAAGCTGGAGAGCACAACCCATGAGGGCCTTCTTCCATTCTGCGGTGACAGGGAGCATCCTCTGGTTGGATACATTGTCGATGTTCTTGATTGATACGAGCTCCTGCTCCACTGCGTTGAGGTTGTGGATGAGGGCACCGTGTCCTGCAGGACGGAAGAGAAGAGTGCCGTCTTCCTTGCGGAAAGGCTTGTTCTCAGAATCCACGGCCACTGTGTCGGTAGCCTTGTCCTGATATGTGAAGGTCACGTTGTACTTGATTCCATAGCGCTGCTCATACTCTGCCTTAACCTCTGCGAGGGCAGCCTCGAAGAGAGGACGGTGCTCAGGAGAGATGGTCACTACGAGGTTCGCTGTGCCGTCGGCGTTGCGCATATAGTCCTGAGCCTCCACGAGATGCTCTGCGAATGCGGTGCGCACCTCGCCGTCTGCATACTTGTGGAACTTGAGGACGCCCTTAGGCTTGCTTCCGTATCCGAGACCTTCGTCGAGGAGTGTCTTTGCGAGAATGTCATGCGCGTCGTCACTGGTGAAGACTGCAGGATCATAGAATGCGAAGCTCTTGATGTTCGCAGCGAACTTGTCTGACTTTTCGTTTGCTGCCTCAAGGCCAGCGAAGAGGTCCTTGAACATACGTGAAGCAGCACCTGAAGCAGGGACGAACTTTGCGATACCGGCGATCTCTGCCTTTGCATAGTAATCTGCAGCATCCTTAACGGACTCTTCTGAAAGGACTGTGATACCTTTCTGTGGGGTTGCAGGGGCTGCGATCTTCATCCAAGGGAATCCAACCTTGAATCTTTCTACCTGAGCTTCAACTGTTGCAGGATTCGAACCTCTTGATTCGATCTGAGCGATGTCTTCTTTAGTGAACATGATTATCTGTTTAAAAAGTTATCTATGTGGTGTGAAATTGATTTCGCGTCTGTAATCATACTCGGAACGAAGCTGTTCGAATCGCTCCGGAGCAGACCTGAACGCGCGGTCATCCTCAAAGATAGGATAATTTTCTTGAAGTACGGATGCAATTTCGGACTGATTCATCCCCGCGAAGTCGATAATCGCGACTTCCTTGTCCTTGCTTTCGGTAGCAGGACGGAAATTCTGGAGCTCGTCAATTCCGAAATGTCTTGCCACAGCCTGGACTGCCATAGCCGTACCGTTCTGCTTTCCCTGGTATGAATATCCTGCGATATGGGTGGTCGCGATGTCTGCGACAGCCATCAGTTTCCGGTTAATATCCGGCTCTCCGTTCCAGGTGTCGATGATGACTCCGCTGAATTTCGGCGCAGTCTCGATCAGCGCTTCGTCTACCACGACTTCTCCTCGGGACGCGTTGATGAATATTGCACCCTGCTTCATCTTTCCGAAGAAAGCTGCGTCTGCCATGCCCCTGGTCGTCGGATCTAAATAGGTGTGCATGGTGACTATGTCGGCCTCGGAGAGGAGCTCGTCGAGGGAGCAGAATCCGACCGGACCTTCCTTTGCAGCGCGCGGAGGGTCGCAGAGGAGAAGCTTGAACCCAAGATGACGTGCCATGGCTTCGACCTTGCTGCCGACATGGCCGACACCTACGATGCCGATTGTCTTTCCTTCGAGCGAGAGCCCTTTCTTCTGGGCGAGCGCATATAGGGCAGTGAATACATACTGCATCACGCCGCCGGCGTTACAGCCCTGAGCGTTTGCGACCTCTATTCCATGGCCTGCGCACCAAGGGAGATCTATATGGTCGGTGCCGATGGTCGCGGTCGCGATCATCGATACCTTGGAGCCCTCCAGAAGGGGAGCCCCACATTTCGTCCTTGTCCTGATTATTAGGGAGTCTGAATCAGAAGCGTCATCCGCACATATATCCCTGCCGTCCTTGTAGACGACCTCCGCATAGGGCTCGAAGACTCCTTCGAGGAAAGGGATGTACCTGTCTACGGTGAGCTTCATTCCTTTTAGCGGCGAAGTCCGCCCATGCCGCCTCTCATCATGTTCTTGAGGTTTCCGCCCATGACAGATTTCATGGCCTTGCGGGTTCCCTCGAACTGCTTGAGGAGCTTGTTCACATCCTGGAGAGATGTACCTGAACCGTCAGCGATTCTCTTCCTGCGGCTACCGTTGATGATTTCCGGATGCTCGCGCTCGGCAGGGGTCATCGACATGATGATGGCCTCGATGCCCTTGAATGCTTTGTCGTTGTCGATGTCGACGTCCTTGATGGCCTTGCCTACACCTGGGATCATGCCGGCGAGTTCCTTGATGTCACCCATCTTCTTGACCTGCTGGATCTGGTTGTAGAAGTCCATGAGGGTGAACTGGTCCTTGGCGAGTTTCTTCTTGAGTTCACGTGCCTCCTTCTCGTCGAACTGCTCCTGAGCCTTCTCCACGAGGGAAACGACGTCTCCCATGCCGAGGATACGGTCCGCAGCGCGTGAAGGATGGAACACGTCGAGCGCCTCCATCTTCTCGCCCATAGACACGAACTTGATAGGCTTGCCGGTGACAGCCTTGATAGAAAGAGCGGCACCACCGCGGGTGTCACCGTCCATCTTGGTGAGAACGACACCGTCGAAATCGAGCCTGTCGTTGAATGCCTTTGCGGTCTCGACTGCGTCCTGACCAGTCATCGCATCGACTACGAAGAGGGTCTCGGTAGGGGTGACTGCCTTGTGGAGTGCAGATATCTCATCCATCAGCTCCTGGTCAACTGCGAGTCGGCCGGCAGTATCGACGATTACCACTGAGTAACCCTCAGAGCGTGCCTTGCTGATGGCGTTCTTTGCGATTGCGATAGGGTCCTTTACGCCTTCCTCGCTGTAGACGGGAACGTTTACTGACTCTCCGAGCACCTTCAGCTGGTCGATTGCGGCTGGACGGAAGGTGTCGCAGGCTGCGAGGAGTACCTTGGTGCCCCTCTTGCTTCTTACGTGATTTGCGAGCTTGGCAGAGAAAGTGGTCTTACCGGAACCGTTGAGACCGGCTACGAGAACCACTGCAGGAGTGCCCTTGATGTTTATGTCGGAAGCCTCGCTTCCCATGAGCGCTGCGAGTTCGTCGTGGACGATCTTGACTATCATCTGCTGAGGCTTGACTGAGGTGAGGACGTCCTTACCTATGGCCTTCTGCTTCACGTCGTCGCAGAACTGCTTTGCCACCTTGTAGCTTACGTCGGCATCAAGGAGGGCCCTGCGGATGTCCTTGAGGGCTTCCGCTACGTTTATTTCACTGATCTTTCCTTCACCCTTGAGGATCTTGAAGGAACGTTCCAATCTTTCGCTGAGGTTCTCGAACATAATTCTTCAGTATCGATTAAAGTATCGACGGTTTCATGGCAGCGTCCCAGAGACGGTCCGAATAGACGGTCTGGGCCTCTGCGCGGAGGTTGTATCTGTTGGACATTGACTGGCCGTAGGCGCCAACGCTGCGGATTGCGACGAGGTCACCGCGGACGGTCATAGGAAGGCGGCGTCCCTTGCCCCAGGTGTCGCTGGACTCGCCGACAGGACCTACTACGTCGTAGACCTGGTCAGCCTCGAGTGATGGACGCTCTTCCGCTGAAATGTTGTCAATCTTGTGGTATGCACCATAGAGTGCAGGACGAATCATGTCATTCATACCTGCGTCGAGGATCACGAAGCTCTTCGCTGCGGTGTCCTTGGTGAAGAGCACGCTTGAATAGAGGGTACCGCACTGTGCGACGAGCGAACGGCCTGGCTCGAGGTGCACGCTCATGCCTGGGCGACGCTTGAGGTACTTGTCGATTGCCGCCATCCATGATTCGAAGTCAGGGATAGGGTTTGCGTCAGGATTCTCGTAGTCTACTCCGAGTCCGCCACCGAGGTTCACGCTGTTGACGCTGAGTCCATGTGCTTCGAACCACTCGATGACCTTGTTGGCAACCTTGCAGACATCCTTGCAAACGGCCTTCACGTCAGGAATCTGCGAACCGATGTGGAAATGGATACCCTGGAAATGGACATTAGGGCACTTCTCGAGCATCTTCACGAAATCGTCGAACTCGGTGTCCGGAAGTCCGAACTTGTTTGCCTCGAGACCTGAGGTGATGTAACGGAAGGTATGGGCGTCGATGTTCGGATTCACGCGGAGGCTGATGTTTGCCTCGAGTCCGAACTTGCCGGCGATGGCGTTGAGGATATAGAGCTCATGAACGCTCTCCACGTTGAACATGCCGATGCCGGCCTTGAGCGCGGTGAGCATCTCGCTGTCGGTCTTGCCGACGCCGGAGAATACGATCTTTTCCGCAGGAATGCCGCACTTGAGCGCGTTTGCCACCTCCGGACCGCTGATGCAGTCAGCACCGAAGCCTGCCTGTGCAAAGTATGTTATGATTCGTTTGTTCTCATTCGCCTTGGTCGCATAGTGGATCTCGATGTCATACTTGCGCGCTGCATCGAGGGCTGCCTGGGCAGTCCTTGCGAGAAGGTCCATGTCGTACAGGTAGAAAGGGGTCTGCATACCTGTCAGCTTGTTTGCCATATTCAGTTCGTTTTTTGATGTAACCAGTTTGCAAAAATAATCAAATTTTCCCTATTTTTGCAGTCGTTCATACATTATATATTCTTAACCGCCGACACTTAGATGATAGGAAGTCTCAACTCGCTGATAGAAATATCATTCTTCACGGGAATGGTGTGCAGCATCAGCTTCGCGCTAGTGCTCCTTCTCATCAAGATCCCGAACACCGAGTACACGGAGAGACTTCGTACCAGCAAGAACCTCATCGCGCTCTGCTACCTTGCCTGTGCCGCAGTTTTCTGGTTCACCATTCACCACTCAGACCTTCCTGCATTCGAGAGATTCGCAACCATGATGATGGTCGTCATCACTGCGGTTTCGGTTTCTGCACTTTCATATTCGCTGATCAACCTCCTCGATGAGAACTACTATTCGAGAGACGGTTTCAAGATGACCATAGGTGCGATCGCCATCTTCTCGGTAGTGCTTGCCCAGCTGCTTATCGCAGGCCCGTCCAAGGCCACCAACGTTGCGGTGCTCCTATACATCATCGTCCATGCAGTGCAGTGCGTGGTGCACACGGTGCTCTTCCTTCGCACATTCAAGAAGAGCCGTGAGAAGCTTGCGAACTATTATGACGAGGACGAGGACCACAAACTCAGGTGGATACATTTCTGCTTCTGGATCATGCTCCTTGCGGATTCGTTCGTTCTGGTCTATCTCCTCCTTCCTCCTCATTCTACGGCCATATACGCGTTCTGGTACTGCCTTTTCATGCTGTACTTCACCAGCAATTACATATCGTTCCTGAGCTCACATAAGATCATGCTCGACGCATTTGCGCACAGCGCGCTGTCCGGCGAGGATCTCAAGAAGCTGCCACTGTTCCAGAGGAAGCAGCAGGAAAACAGGGAAAAGGCTCTGACGCAGGATGGTGACGCAAGAGACAAGGAGTTCGCCAGCCTCGAGAAGAGCATTGCGAAATGGGTTGCCGAGAAGAAGTATCGCGAGTATGACAAGAGTAGGGAAGAGATCGCTGCCGAGCTCAATACTAGCAAGGAGCTCCTTCAGCTCTACTTTGCCATGAGGGTCGGAGTCGATTTCAGAACCTGGAGGACTGGGCTCAGGGTAGAGGACGCCAAGCAGCTCTTGCTCGAGGATAAGAACAGCTCAGTGCAGGTCATTGCCGAGATCTCGGGATTCAGCGATCGTTCGAACTTCCACCGTCAGTTTACGAAAATCGTCGGTTGCTCACCAAAGGAGTGGAGAGAAACCGACGGCCATCCTGGAGTTCAGGAGTAATCTTCGTTATTTTCTTTTCATGTAGAGCAGGATGTTTTCAAGCCTGCTGTGCTTTCCTGGATAGATCTTGTCCATCAGATAGGGCTCAAACTCACCTCCGTTTTCCTTGCCGTCAATGTCCTCGGCAAGAATATCGTAATAGCGGTTTCGTCTCAATTCCAGGGATGACTCATACCTTCCAAGCTTGTCTGTGTAAGTCGTGTCCTTCTCTATGGGACGCAGCTTCAGGATGTCATGGATGTCGTATGAGCTCATCACCACTCGTATGCCCCTTATTGTAGGCGGATTGGCGCTGTTGGCGTCATCGACATGGACAATTCCGGACGCGGAGAATACATCCGTTTCCGGTACGCTCGGCTCCATCTCAGACTTTGAGCATGAAAAGGCAGCGGTCAATGATATGACCGCCGCCAAGATGTATGAAATATGTCTTGTTATGTGCATTCCCGAACAAGATGAATTATCCGCGGATAACGTTGCATCGGGCATGCAATTTTTTTCTGATCGTGCAGGAAATCGTGCGTAAATGCTACTGGAGTTCGTCTACCGACAGACCTAGGAGCTCCATCTTTCTCTTGATGGCAGGCCATTCGACCTCGAGGAATTCCTTTCTCTGCTCGGCAAGGACCTGCTCCTTTGCTCCGTCGCAGATGAAGTAGCCTATTCCTCTCTTGTTGTAGATGATACCGTCTTCAGTGAGCTTCTCGTAGCTCCTGGCGACAGTGTTGGGGTTGACCCCTATCTCCGCACCGAATTCCCTGACGGACTGGATCCTGTCCTGGTCCTTCAATTCTCCGGCTAGGACTCTCTCACATATGCTGTCGCATATCTGGAGATATATAGATTTGTTGGCGTTGAATTCCATGGTCTTAGAATTTCAAGGTCTTTACCCTGAAGTAGATTCCGGTGATGAGGATCAGGTTGGTCAGCGTGTCGCTGATGGTGTCGATCAGGCCGGCGTGGTTGAAAAATCCTCCGAATGTGTTGTTGATGAAGTCGATTGCCTCGGCGTCGCTCTGGATGTTGACGTTGAATATCGTTCCATGGAAGAAGATAGGGGTCATTATCATGCTGCATGCGAATCCGAATACCATCAGAGAAAGTATGGTCTTGGCAACCTTGCTGTTCTTGAAGACGATGCTGCCGAGGAGGAATGTAAGACCGACCTGGATGATGTCATCGACATAGAGGAGCGGATTCATGAGGCTTTGGAGGCCGGCAAGCTCTTCTGGGAGCTCTCCGATCTTTGCAAGCATGCCTTCAAATCCTGATAACATGGCGCCGACCAGGCTGGCGCCGCAATTGCTGTCTATCAGGCAGAGTATACCGTCTACTGACAGGTACGCGATAAGTACTGCAAGCGGAACGAAGATGCAGGATACCACGATCATTGACAGGACTTTCTCCAGTGTGGATACCGGTATGCTGAGGAATACGGATCCGGCTTTCTTGTCGGTGATGCTTCCGTAAATCTTTTTAGGTGCGAGAATCAGCACGGCGACCATTATCAGGACGAAAGATGCCGTTCTCGGTGCAAGTCCCGCGCTGGACCAGCCGTGGAGGCTGGCCAGGGAGCCTAAGCCGACGAATAAGTATACAATCAGTGAGCCGAGAGCGCATACGAGGCCGCTGTAGCCGAACTGTGACAAGGCATTCCTTGTCTCGGAGCCGAGATAGCTGCCGAAGCGCTTGATGTTGAAGATATCTGAATTCATGGTCGTTGTCTTTTATTTGTTGAAAATACCCTTGATGAGTTCCTTGTTGCTGTTCACGGCGTTGAAGAGAGCCTCGATGTTCACCTTGCTTTCCACGCCTTCGGTGTTGAGCTTTACCTGGACGCTGCCGCCTGGGATGATCTCGCTGTAGAGGGTGTCGCTGAGTATGGTCGTTCCATAATCGAAGTAGAGCTTCTCGGAGATCTCCTCGAGTGTCGCGTTGAGGAGCACGTCACGCTTGTCAAGGATGATGATAGGGTCGATGATGTTCTCGAGATCCCTGACCTGATGGGTCGAGATGAGGAGGGTCGCGTCATCGGAAGTGTGCTTCATCACAGCCTTGCGGAACTGCGCCTTCGAAGGGATGTCGAGGCCGTTTGTCGGCTCGTCCATGAAGAGATACTTGCAGTTGCATGCGAGAGCGAAGCTGATGTGGGTCTTCTTGAGCTGTCCGAAAGACATCTTGTCCATCCTCTTATCAGGGTCGTTCTCGAGCTCCGCCATCACGCTGAGGAACTTCTCGTAGTCGAAGCCCGGCCAGAACTTGCCCCATCTCATGGCGAACTCAGACGCCTTCACGGGGTAGGCTGCGACCTCGTCGGAAAGGAAATAGAGGTTTCCAAGAAGCGAAGGCTGCCTGTCATATGGATTCTGTCCGTCGATCACGATAGTTCCTTCCTGGGTGTTCTTGAGACCGCAGAGGAGGGTGAGAAGGGTGGTCTTTCCCACACCGTTCTCTCCGAGGAGTCCGTATATCTTGCCTTCCTCGAGATTCATCGTGATGTTTTCAAGTACGGGAAGCTTTCCGTAGCTGAACTTGAGGTTTTCGATCTTTATCATGGTCTTCTTATCTTAATTGTTCATTATAGTCATTATTCCGAGTGCCGCAGCAACTCCTATTGCCAATGCTGTTACCATCTTTCGTAGTGTATTAGTGAAGTAGTACACTGCAAAGGTAGGCACAATTTTCATATCTCCAAATCTTTTTCTGGTTTTTTTCATATTTTTGTTCTGTAATTCAAATACACCTTATGAAAAAAGCATTGTTCATTACAATCTTATCACTTATGGCAGCAGCATGTGGACCAAAGATTCCAGAGAAGATCATCGCACTCAGTTTCGATGATGGCCCGAATACAGTAACAACTCCAAAGGTGCTCGACGTACTCGCAGAGCATGACGTGACAGCGTCCTTCTTCGTGATTGGTAACAGAATCACAGAAGAATCGGCGCAGATGATGAAGAGGGCAGTGGCCCAGGGCTGCGACGTGGAGAACCATTCATGGTCCCACAGGCGCATGCCTATGCTTACGCCGGAGCAGATAGCATGGGAGATAGATACTACCTCTGCGGTCATCGAGAAATACCTCGGTACCAGACCTACCTTCTTCAGACCTCCATACATCGCTGTTGACCAGAAGATGCATGATGTGATCGACCTTACCTTCATATGTGGTGAGGGTTGCGAGGATTGGGTGCCAGAGATCAGCGCCGAAGAGCGCGCACGCAGAGTGATCGAGTCTGCCAAGGACGGAAACGTCATCCTTCTCCACGACATGGAAGGCAACCAGAATACCGTAGACGCACTCCAGATCATCATCCCGGCTCTCAAGGAGCAGGGTTTTACCTTCGTGACTGTACCTCAGCTGTTCGAGTACAAGGGCGTCAAGCCTGAGGCTCACAACGGCATTGTTTACACTAATGTTTTCCAGCAGGAATAGGCAATTTTGACTATCTTTGCAGCGTGGGAACGAAGCAGGTGATATGGGATCCTCTCCGAAAGAAGGAGGTGGCGCTGACGCCCGAGGAAAGGGTTCGCCAGTGGTTCATATCGGTGCTTCAGAATGACATGAAGGTGCCGGTCCACATGATGATGAGCGAGGTCGGAATGAAACTCGGTGACAAGCAATGGCGCGCTGACATACTGGTATATGACCGTCAGCAGAAGCCTCTGGCCGTGGTGGAGTGCAAGCGCCCGGACGTGGTGCTGGACAGCAAGGTCCTCGACCAGACGATCAGGTACAACATGGTGCTGGACGTCAGCTATGTCATCATCACCAATGGGAAGTCGACCTACATGATAAGACTCTCCTCCGAGGGAGTGAAGATGCTCGACAAGGTACCTCAGTACGAAGAAATGTTGGAAATATGACCATTACGCAAGGATTCCTGGACGACAGGATTTTCACAATAGTGTCCGAAGTCGCAGCCGAGAAAGGCGTGCGTGCCTTCGTCATCGGCGGATATGTCCGTGACTGCTTCCTCGGGAGGCCATCCAAGGACATTGACATCGTCGTCGAGGGCAGCGGCATCGATCTCGCGCTTGCGGTGGGCGAACGCGTCCACAGCAACGTTTCCGTGTTCCGTAACTTCGGTACAGCGATGCTCAAGTTCAGGGGAACGGAGATCGAGTTCGTAGGTGCGCGCAAGGAATCCTATCGACGGGACTCCCGCAAGCCCATAGTCGAGGACGGAACGCTCGAGGAAGATCAGCTGCGCAGGGATTTCACCATCAATGCGATGGCCTTCAGCCTCCAGAAGGAGGATTTCGGAGCGCTCGTGGATCCTTTCGGCGGAATCAGGGACCTCGCGGCCGGCATAATCCGTACTCCACTCGATCCGGACACCACGTACAGTGACGACCCTCTCAGGATGGTCCGCGCGATAAGGTTCGCGACCAAGCTGTCTACTCCGGAGCAGTCCTTTACAATAGTGCCGGAATCTCTCGAATCCATCAAGAGGAACTGCAACAGGATGGAGATACTCTCCAAGGAGAGGATTGCCGAGGAACTCAACAAGATACTTCTTACTCCTAAGCCTTCGATAGGTCTGAGGCTGCTCGAGCAGACGGGACTGCTCAGGTATATACTCCCGCAGTTGGAAACTCTCAAGGGAGTGGAGACCGTGGACGGAAAAGGCCACAAGGAGAATTTCTCCCATACTCTTCAGGTCGTGGACAACGTAGCCGAGGCCGAGATACTCGCAATCGCGCAAGGTAAGCTCACGGACCATATAATAGGAGAGAACGAGGACATCACCAAACCGCGTACGGAACCTAACGTCTGGCTCAGATGGGCGGCGCTTCTGCACGACATCGGCAAGCCTCAGTCGAAGAGGTATGACCCGCAGACCGGATGGACCTTCCATGGCCATGAGGTGGTGGGTGCGAGGATGGTGCCGAAGGTGTTCCAATACCTGAAGATGCCTCTCAACGAGAAGATGAAGTATGTCCAGAAGCTCGTGGGACTGCACCTTCGCCCGATAGCGCTCGTGACCGACGAAGTCACCGATTCCGCGGTGCGCAGGCTGCTTTTCGACGCAGGTGAGGATATCGACGACCTCATGCTCCTCTGCAACGCGGACATCACGTCGAAGAACCCGAAGAAGGTGGTTCAGCTCCACGCCAATTTCCAGCTCGTCCAGTCCAAGCTTGTCGAAGTCGAAGCGAAGGACGCGATCAGGAACTGGAAGAACCCGATCACCGGCGATTATTTGATGGAAGTGTTCGACAAGGGACCTGGAGAGTGGATCAAGTCTCTCAAGGAAGCGGTCAAGGATGCCATCCTGGATGGCGTCATTCCGAATGATTTCGAGGCAGCGGACGCATTCATGCGTAAGCTTGCAGCTGAGCAGGGCCTTGTGGCTAAGCGATGAAACTCATAGATGAATACATAGATTATCTGGCCGGAGTGAAGAGATTCTCGCCCCGTACTCAGGATGTGTACAGGAGAGGACTGGAGAATTTCGCCAAGTCCTCCGGAAGCGAGGATGACGATGCTCTTGTTGCTTCCCTCAAGCCTGTCATGATCAGGAACTGGGAGGTTGACATGCTCGACAAGGACAAGGGTGACGGACTCGGTGCGAGGACAGTGAACCTGAATCTTTCTGTCTTGAGCAGCTTCTGTAAATACCTGATGGCAAAGGACCTGCTTCTCAATAATCCTGTCTCTCAGGTGAAGCGTCCTAAGGTCTCGAAGAGGCTTCCCGTGTTCTATCGCAAGGACGCCATGGAGAAATATCTCGAATCCACGAAGATGTACGCAGACGGCAGCGTGCTGAGTCTCTATCCGGACGCTGTGCCGCTCGTCGAGAGGAAGAACCGGCAGACCGCGGAGGTCTATGGGCATGTGCTCAGGAGAATGATAGTATCCATGCTCTACAGCACGGGCATACGCCGCGCTGAACTTATCTCCCTGAACATAGGTGACGTCGACTTTTCCAGGGCCGTCATGCGCGTCACGGGAAAAGGAGACAAAATGAGAGAAATACCTTTGGTAAGTTCCATAATTGAGGAAATTTCATTATATTTGAAAACAGTTGAGCTGATGGTGAAGTCGGGACGACGACCTGGGGAACCGCTGCTCATCACCCCTGCCGGCGGACGGCTCTATCCGGAGCTTGTCGACAAGGCGGTGAAGACGGAACTCGGGACTGTCGAGGACATCAAGGGACGCAAGTCTCCGCATGCTCTCAGACATACGCTCGCAACCGAACTTCTCGAAGAAGGTTCTGACCTGAACTCGATCAAGGAACTTCTCGGGCATGCATCCCTCGCGGCTACGCAGGTCTACACCCACAACTCCATCGCGCAGCTGAAGAAAGTTTATGAAACCGCCCATCCAAGGGCTAAAAACGGAGGTAACAATGGAGATTAAGATTCAATCAGTCAAGTTCGACGCAGACAAGAAGTTGCTCGAATTCGTGGAGAAGAAGCTTTCAAAGATTGAAAGGTTCTATGATGGAATCACGTCGGTAGATGTGACGATGTCCCTGATCAGTGACAATCAGAACAAATCCGTCAAGGTGTTGGTTGCCGTTCCGGGCAATACTGTGGTCGTCGAGAGAAATGGCAAGAGCTTCGAGGATGCCATCAACGAGTCTGCCGATATCCTCAAGGAAAAACTTACAAGGCTCAAGGAGAAGAGAGCAGAGTAGAAGATGGCAAAGGGCTTTGCAGATACTGATAGGCTGTGCCGCTCCCTGGTCGCGGATGCGCGCAAGGGTGTGTTCCAGCAGGTATACCTCCTCATGGGTGAGGAGCCATACTACGTAGACATGGTCTGCAACGCCGTGATCGCCAACTGTATCGACGAAAGCGAAAAGGATTTCAATGAAACTATCTGTTACGGCGCCGACGTCAATGCCGACGCCGTAATTACTGCAGCCCGCAGGTACCCGATGTTCGCCGAGAGGCAGCTCGTGGTCCTGAAGGAGGCTCAAATGATGAAAGATATCGAGGACCTGGCCCTCTACTGCCAGAATCCTCTCGAGTCGACGGTGCTCGTCATCTGCATGATGGGTGCCAAGGCCGACAAGAGGCGTGCCCTGTACAAGAGCGCGCAGAAGGCCGGCGTGGTGGTCGAGTCCACTGCGCTCAGGGATTATGAGGTGTCCTCATGGGTCTCCTCTTATTATCAGGAACGCGGCCTCCGCATCGCACCGGATGCTGCGGCCCTGCTTGCCGAGTCTGCCGGAACAGATCTGGGGAAGATCGCCGTGGAGACTGACAAGATGCTCAAGAATCTTCCGGAAGGAACCACCGAGATTTCCGTTTCCGACATAGAGAAGAACGTGGGAATCAGCAGGCAGTTCAGCGTGTTCGAGCTCACCTCCCTGCTTTCGGTGAAGAATTCCGCAAAGGCGATGAAGGTCGCTGCATATATCGGCGCATCTCCGAAGTTCGCCATGCCTATGGCGGTGAGTGCGCTTTTCGGACATTTCAACAGGATATTGCGCTACCATGCGCTGCTGATGAGCAATCCTCATGCGGATAACGGCACGAAGGCTTCTGTGCTCGGAGTAAATCCGTACTTCCTCAGGGAGTATGACGCTGCCATTAGGAACTATCCTCTCACGAAGTGCATGCGAGTGATATCGCTGCTCAAGGAATATGACTACAAGGGCAAGGGCGGTGACGTCGGAGAGGCGACGCCGGCGGAGCTGCTTGTGGAGCTGGTCGCAAGAATTCTCGGATAAGACTGTAGTTTTTCCGGTATTAGTGCGTCTAACAGCCGTAGTAAGAAATATAATAGGACAATGAATATCATAGAGTGCAGGAACATCTGCAAGAATTTCGGAGAGAAGGTCGCACTGGACCATGTCTCCGTGGAGATTCCCCAGGGACAGATCTTCGGCCTGCTCGGCCCTAACGGAGCAGGAAAGACCACCCTCATCCGAATCATAAACAGGATCACCATCCCGAATGATGGAGAAGTCTATTTCAATGGCAGGCCTATTACCCAGAGGGATGTCGAGAAGATCGGCTACCTTCCTGAGGAGAGGGGCCTTTATCGCAAGATGAAGGTGGGCGACCAGGCCATGTACCTTGCCCAGCTCAAGGGCATGTCGGCTAAGGAAGCTTCGTACGAGCTCAAGAAGTGGTTCGTGAAGTTCGGCATCGAGAGCTGGTGGAACAAGAAGGTCGAGGAACTTTCGAAGGGTATGGCCCAGAAGATCCAGTTCATCACCACCGTGGTCCACAGACCTAAGCTTCTCATACTCGACGAGCCGTTCTCCGGCTTCGATCCCGTAAATGCACAGCTCATCCGTGAGGAGATCCTCCGTCTCAAGGACGAGGGCTCTACCATCATACTCTCCACCCACAACATGGAATCAGTGGAGGAGCTCTGCGACAACATCGCGCTCTTCAACAAGTCCCACGTGGTGCTCGCCGGAAAGGTGGAGGACATCAGACGTGAATACGGCAACAACAATGTCGAGATAGAGTACACCGACCAGGATGGCCGCCATGTGGAGGTCGTCGAGGCTGGCGAGGGTGCAAATGCCATACTCCGTCAGTACATAGAGAAGGGTGTGACCATCAATTCCTTCAAGGAGCTCATGCCTCGCATGAACGACATTTTCATCAAACTTGTAAAGGGAGAGTAAGCCATGAATCTGAGAATAATCAAAGTAATCATAGGACGTGAGTACATGACTCGCGTCAAGAAGAAATCCTTCCTCGTAACGACTTTCGTTGTTCCGGTGCTCTTCGCGCTCCTGTGCAGTGTACCGGCGCTCATCCTCACCCTCTCGAAGGGCAAGGACAAGACCATCGCCTACGTCGATGAGTCCGGTTATGTGAGCGGCAAGCTCGAGGATACCAAGCAGGTGGCATTCGAAGACTTCACCGGCCATCTTTCTGCAGAAGAGCTCAGGGCCCAGATGGACAATCTGGACTTCGACGGAATACTCCTCATCTCTCCTCATGGAGAGGGTAAGGATGCCAATGTCAACGTCACCACCTACTCGGTAAAGCCTGTCAGCGTCGAGATCAAGGAGATGCTCACCAAGCAGATCGAGGACGCGGTGGAGGACTACAGACTCCAGCAGTACGACATCGAAGGACTCAAGGAGATCATGCAGGACGTCAAGGCCGACGTGCAGATAGTCACATACACCATCGATGAGGATGGCGAAGAGAAGGAAACCTCTTCTGAGGTGTTCATGATCATCTCCATGCTCCTGTCGATGATCATCTACATGTTCGTTTCCATGTTCGCCGGTACCGTCATGCAGAGCGTCATCGAGGAGAAGTCCAGCCGCATCGTCGAGGTGCTCGTAAGCTCGGTGAAGGCTATCGAGCTCATGATAGGCAAGATCGTCGGCGTCGCTCTCGTCGCGCTGACCCAGTTCTTCCTTTGGGTTGTGCTCACCGGAGTCCTTGTCGGTGCGTTCAGCAGCATAGTCGGTTTCGACAAGCTCGCCGAAGGCTCTGCATCTACTACCCAGATGATGGAAATGGCAGGTATGGACTCATCTATGATGGATCCTTCGACCATGGCAGCGATGGCCGCAGACTCTGAGCACTCAGAGCTCGGCGCCGTGCTTGAGACCCTCCAGAATATCAACTACGTGCAGCTCATCGTGGCATTCGTGCTCTTCTTCATCCTCGGCTACCTCCTCTACGCTTCGCTCTTCGCGGCGGTGGGATCGGCGGTAGACAACGAGGCTGACACCCAGCAGCTCGTACTTCCTCTCACCATCCCGCTTATGATCGGTTTCTTCGTAGGCCTCTATGCCTTCAACTCGCCGGACAGCCAGCTCGTATGGTGGTGCTCGATGATACCTTTCACATCGCCGATAGTGATGCTGTCCCGCATTCCTTACGGTGTCGCTACATGGGAGATCATGCTCTCTCTGGGCTTGCTCTTCCTGACCTTCCTCGGCGGAGCCTGGGTGTCTGCGAAGATATATAAGGTGGGTATCCTCATGTTTGGTAAGAAGTCCTCTTTCAAGGACCTCTGGAAATGGCTTAGAATGAAATAATATATGAAGAGATTACTGATACTGGCAGCTGCGCTTGCGTTTTCAGTTGCAGCCGGCGCTCAGCAGTTCACATGGTCGCGCGTGTCCATGGATGGCAGCCGCACAGGCTGTACATATCCGGGCGCAGACAATGTGGAAGAGGCTTTAGGAGTCCTCAAGGGAAAGAAATATGTCGCACCTAACGTCAAGGTCTACAAGGGCGGCGCGACCGCAGGTGTCGTGAAGGCGCTGCTCGCAGTCCAGCCTCAGATGGCAGACCTGAAGCAGGTCGTCGCATATTGCCCTGACGGAATGATCACCCGAGGCGGCAACTCTCCGCTTGCGAACTTTGCTACCGACGTGATGCTCAAGTCTGCGGAGAAGCTCTTCGGAAGGAAGGCTGACATAGCTGTGCTCAATTCCGGTGGTATACGCGCTGACGTTCCTGCCGGCAATGTCCTTAAGGATGACATGGTGGCTGTGTTCCCATTCCACAATAAGCTCGTCCTTGTCGAGTATCCAGGTCAGGTTCTCATCGATTTTCTCGCCCGTCAGGCACGTCGCCCTCAGCCTTATGCAGGTGCGCAGGTCGTCGTAAGGGATGGTGAACTCGAGTCGATGAGCGTAGGCGGAAAGGAGATCGACCCGAACGGCACCTACTACATGGTGACCATCGACTTCCTTCTCGGTTCAGGCGACAACATGCGTCTTGCTGCAGGCTCGACCGACGTGAAGTATACCCAGCTTGACGTCATCGACGTGATCCTCGACTATCTTGCCGAGGAGAAGGCTGCAGGCAGACCTATCTCTGCACAGGTGGATGACAGATATGTATCAATAGGAGAAAGGAGGAACTAAGATGAAGGCAAAGATTATCATAGCAGCTGCGCTTTCTGCAGCGATGCTTGCTCTCGCTCCTAACGCGTCAGCACAGAAGCTTACCATTCTCCATACCAACGACACCCACAGCCACATCGATCCGGAGCGCGGTGGCGAGGATGATGGCCACGGCGGCGTCATCGAACGTGCTGTCTTTATCGACAGCGTACGTGTCGCAGACGGTGCGCGCAACGTGCTTCTCCTCGATGCCGGCGACTTCGATCAGGGCTCGTCATATTTCACCATGCTCGGCGGTGACCTTGAGGTCGAGCTGCTCAATGCCATGGGCTATGACGCAGTGGCTCTCGGAAACCATGAGTTCGACAACGGACTCGAGGAGCTCGCCAGGAGAATGCACAATGTCAAGGGTGACGTACTCTGCGCGAACTACGATTTCAGTGGCTTCGAGCTCGACAACTGCGTGAAGCCTTACGCAATCTACAAGAGGGGAGGATTCAAGATCGGAGTGATCGGTCTTCTCTGTGACGTCCGTTCAGTGGTCGCTGCAGAGACTGCGGCTAAGCTCAAATATCTCAGCCCGGCTGAGGTCACGAACAAGTGGGCGGACTACCTCAAGAACGACCAGAAGTGCGATCTTGTAATCGCTCTCTCGCATCTCGGTTACGAAGGCGACCCTGAGTCTGACGGCAACGACTGCGGTCTTGCAGCAAAGAGCCGCAACCTCGATATCATCATCGGCGGACATTCGCACACCAACCTCCCTGAGCCTAGGATAGTGAACGATCTCGACGGCAAGCCTGTCACCATCGTCCAGGACTATCGCTGGGGACTTTTTGTCGGCAAGTTCGACGTACGTAAGTAATCTTTTCCCGTAAGCGCGGGATATCACGGACAGCCTGGCGCGAACTCCAAAAAACGCTTTGTTTTTGGACGTCGTGCCAGGTTTTTCTTCGTTTTCAGCGATTCCGCTGCCACGAACGCCAATAATCGGTCTGTTTTTGTCGTTCGTGACAACTCGCCGCAGCCTGATCTATCCCACACGCTATCAATAATTTTTTGGAATTTCTATTACATATTCCTAATTTTACTGAATCTATTCCCCAAATAGAAGCGCTGATAACAGATAATTGTTTCACAACTTCATAGTCTTACATTACGAAGCGACTTATGAGTATCTTCAAGAAAGTTCTGAAGGCAGCATTCCCCACTATGCTCGCCGCAATCTTCTCCGTGTCCTGCAGTCTTATAAACAGAGACCCTATCCCGAGCAATCCTGACAACCCAGACCAACCGGGTTCTGATTTCTCAGAGACAACCACTATGCGCGGTCTAGACTATGAATCACCGACCGATACCATCAAAATGCACAGCAACGCATTGTTCTTGCGAGACGACATCAATCAGCATCTCGTTAGTTACAATGAGAATAATGCGGTGATAACATTCGAGAATTGCGAAGCCGTAAAGGACGCACAAATCAAGGTCGGTGACGTCCTGTACTCAGAAATCATAGAGGGGAAGGCTCCCAATGGATATCTCCTGACCGTGAAGGAAATCCTTAACACAGATGACCAAATAGTGTTCAAGTGTTCGGATGCGGACTTGAGCGACGCCTTTGACCGTCTGCATATCCCTATCATATATGAGTTGGATAAGATTTCTGCAGATGATTTTACGGTATTTGACATCTTTAATCAGCCGGATCTATCAGAGGATTTCAATACCTCAGGGTGGCAATATCCCACCAAAGCGGATGTTCCATGGGTAGATTTCTCCAAGGATTTCGCAAAGCTTAAAAATGATAGATACAAGATAACTCCAACTTGGGAAGGAACCACAATCGAAGCGGTCATCCTTGATCTTGACGAAGACCTGAAAAATACGAAGGACGATCAGCTGGTATTGTCGTTATTCATACAGCACGACCTTGGACTGGCCAAAGATGATATCTTTGACTATGGATCCATGCCGTATCTCTGGGTGAGTGTTGAGTCAAAGGCAAGATTTGGTGTCACAGCCACCTTCAGTATCGGGAAAGAAACTGAATTCGACGCAGAGGGGGGCAAGTATGATGAGCTGACCGAGGAGATGGAGAAGAAAATTCTCGGCAAGAAACTCCTTGTTGCCAAATGGGATATCCCAGTTCCGCCTTCTGTCGCAACTGTCTTGAAGCCTAGCATGGAGTTCTACCTGACTGCCAAAATCGGGTTGAGTGGCAAGATTGAATTTACCTATGGCTTCGAGAATTATGGCTTTGACTACAAGATTGGTAACAAGCCAATCAGATACGACGGAGGAGGCTTCAGCGGTGGCTCTTCGTTTCAGGATGTCAGCGAATCGACTTATTTCAGGAAAGGCAATGAAGGGAAGCCTGTGTTAAAGTTCAAACTTGAGGGAGACTTAAAAGGAAGCGTAGGTGCCGGCGTCGGGCTCACTTTTGGCCTACCCAAAATCGTCAACGTCTTAATGAAGTCCAACACGCCACCATACATAGGACTATTCTACGAATATTCTAAAGTCTTAGATCTCAAAGCATCAATCGACCTCGGTGAATCCATAACTTTCAAGGGCGAGCATTATAATCAGACTGAAGGCAGGTGCGAGGCATATGTGCAATTCAAGAATGACTGGCTCTGGAATCCCAAGTTTACCATAGATGTTCTGGAGAATAAATGGCCAGATCCCCCCGAGTTCCTCGACACGACTTTTATACTTCAAGCCAACCGTCCGAAGCCGTATCTCGTCTATCCCGAAAACGGGTCTGTCGTGAGGGATCCGGAGATTATGCTCGAATGGACTATTTGCACGAAACTCCTTAGTAATTCTGATAAGAGGCACTACCAGAATTTAACTTATGACGTATACGTCAGCACGGACAAGTCGTTAGTTCAGCAGTGTAATGTTCGCTGTAGAATCGTGACGGGCCTGGAAGACAACAAAGATGGAAGGAAATGCTCGTTCGAGCCAAATTTCAGTGGCAAGTATTATTGGAGAGTCGTAACCCACAATTCTCTCGGTGAGGATTTCATGAGTTCTATCTATTCCTTCGACACTGACTCCGGAGGAACACTGGTGCTGAATCCGGAGCTTACTGCATACCTGAAGATGAACAGGGACATTCTGGAAGGCATAGACGTCAACACCGACGGTACGATCGAGCTGACCATTTCCAACCAGAAGGCTCTCCGCGAGATGAGGACGCTCACGATCACGGACAAGCAAGGTCTCTACGGTATCAAGTCTATCGATGACCTACTCGTACATCTCCCGTCGCTTGAGTCGCTTGAATGCATGAATAACAAGATCACCAGCCTCAATCTCACAAAGAACCCTAAGGTGAAGTTTATGGATTGCTCATACAATGAAATCGAGCAGCTCTCGTTTGCTGATAACAACTCGATGGAGACACTGGTGTGCAAATCCAATAAGCTCTTGGCCTTGGATATCATCAAGGATCTGCCGAACCTTACCACCCTGTCATGCAGTGACAACGACAGACTTTACACATTGAACAAGAGCGGAAACCGCACGGAATCAAAGCTTGAGACTCTTACAGCATCCTGCTGTGCACTGTCAGTTAATGATAATGACTTTACGTTGACTCCTCACCTGAAGACCCTCTTTGTCAATGACAATGATTTATGGGCAATCGACATCTCCAAATGTAAGGATCTCGTGCGAGTCGATTTGAGCGGTCAGTCTACTACTCAGATGAGAGTATATATTACACGGGCAATCAAGGCCCAGCTGATAGATCCAAAGTTCCATTTCGACACGTTATTCGTGTTCGATGATCCCGGTGGTGAAGGTAATGTAGGTGGTGTTCCTGGTGAAAATCTGTAATGAGTATGGAGATTATGAAACATAAGATATTATCATTGTATGTATTCGCTGCAGGCATGCTGCTTGGCGGATGTGCTATCGAATCTCCAGAGGCCCCACGTGGTAACAAAGTAACCGTGACTGCCTCAATGAGAAATGATGACACCAAGGTCGCACTGTATCAAGACGACACGTCCCTGAGCCTTTTCGCGGCATGGGAGTATGAGGACGATTATGTAGTGCCTATCTTGAACAACGGCATGTACAAGAAGGCGCAGAGGACAAAGGTCTACAACATTTCGGACGATCGTATGACCGCCTCGTTCAACTATGAACTCGAGGACGACTACTTCATCCCGGACGCTGGATACCAGTTCCTCTGTTTCACGGAAAACTGCAATGCCATGATAATCGACGATGAGGTCTATTACAATGCGAGTCTCGAGCGAGAGATACTGTCTCGCTACCGTGCCCCGATGTTTGCAGAACGGAATAATGTGAAAAGTAAAAGCAACATAGGAGTCAACTTCGGCCATTACCTGACGTATGAGATCTTGCACCTGAAGAACACTTCGTCAGAACAGATAACCTTCAGCCTGAATGGATTTAATTCTCCTGACGGTATCTGGTATAAGACTCAGGGTGCGATTTGCCACAGGACAGGCAAGTTCCTGACTGAGTCGGAGGCTGCAAAGGCCCCAATCACAAAGAGTCCGACTTACTACTTCCCTGCCGGATACGACGATGCATTCATCTCGGCATACATTCCTATCCAAGGAATGAAGATAAGCAATGCCACTCTTGTGGCTGAGATAAATGGGGAAACAGTCACTTCATCCAACACAAAAAGTTCTAACGTAGAGCTTAAGACCGGCCACGCGTACCACATGTATGTGGAATGGGACGGAAAGGAACTTAAATTCGTGGACGGATTCAACGATACTTTGCCGGATCCGGATGCAGAATATGTCGACCTCGGTCTTCCGAGCGGTACTCTTTGGGCTACATGCAACCTCGGTGCAACCAAACCTGAAGAGTATGGTCTGTATTACCAGTGGGGTGACACCCAGGGATATGGTTCGGACACCAATGATGGAAAATACTTCGACTGGAGCACTTACAAGTGGTGTGATGGATCAAGATACACACTGACCAAGTACAACACTGACAAATCATATGGTATCGTGGACAACATGGTGACATTGATGTCTGATGACGATGCCGCACGCGCTGCTCTAGGTAGCAAATGGCGTATGCCAAGCAATGTTGAATGGGAAGAACTATTGAACAATTGCACTTTAACCTGGACAACTGTCAATGGTGTCAATGGTTATAAGCTGCAGTCAAAGGTTCCAGGTTATGCAGATAGCTGGATTTTTCTTCCTGCGGCCGGTGCACGAAGCCAAGACAACTTGGTGTATGTGGGTGACAATGGATATTATTATTCTTCGTCTATTGCCTTATACTTACCATACGGTATGTCCTTCTTGTTCTTTTCATCAAGCAGCCTTGGTGCCAATATGGCTGTAAGAAGCAATGGTATGTCAATCCGTCCAGTCTATGCGGAAACTGAGCCATCAACTGTATCTGTAACAACGACGGACATTGATTTCGGTGATGTGAAAGTCGGAACGAGTGTGTCAAAAACATTTAAGATTACCAATACAGGATCTAAGGCCACAAATGTAACTATCTCAGAGAGTTACGGCATTGCGACATCAGACTTTTCCGGAGTAGCCACTCTTGCTGAAGGGGAATCAAAGACCATCACCCTTACATGTTCACCAAATGAAATTGGTTCATTTAACGGGGGTATTGATATTATCGCTGGCAACTGGTGCCAGATCACATATAAAGGAAACGCCGTAGAGAGCACTGGCGGTTACAGCTACGAATACGTCGACCTAGGCCTGTCTGTGAAATGGGCGACCTGCAACCTCGGTGCGACAAAGCCGGAGGAATACGGCCTGTATTACCAGTGGGGAGATACCCAGGGATATGGTTCGGACCCTAGCGATGGCAAAGATTTCGGATGGAGTACCTACAAGTGGTGCAATGGATCCTACAATTCATTGACCAAGTACAATACAAACTCTACATATGGTACGGTTGATAACAAGACGGTCCTGGAGATGGAGGACGATGCGGCAAGAGCTGCCCTCGGCGGCAACTGGCGTATGCCAACAGATGCAGAGTGGACAGAGTTGAGAGAAAACTGCACTTGGACTTGGACAATCAATTATAATGGTACAGGCGTAGCAGGAAGGATAGTGACTTCTAACAAGACAGGTTACACGAATAAATCCATTTTCCTGCCCGCGGCGGGCTATCGCAGCCTCTACGGCCTCAGCCGTGCCCGCTCGTACGGCTACTATTGGTCCTCGTCGATCGATACGGATTGCCCGGTCTACGCGTGGGACGTACTCTTCTATTTAGAAAATGTCGGCAGGGTCTACGACAACCGTTGCAGCGGGCAGTCTGTTCGTCCCGTCTATACAGAAACAGAAGCCACTCCGTCTATATCCGTGACCCCGACCGACCTCGACTTCGGAACCGTCAAAGTGGGATCGAGTGCTACGGCGTCGTTCACGGTTACCAATACAGGCTCTGCCGTGGCTAACGTATCGATATCGGCGCCATCCGCTCCTGTGACAAGTGACATCTCAGGAAACATCACACTCAATGCAGGTGCTTCGAAGACTGTCACTCTCACATACTCACCTAAGGAGAAGGGCTCTGTTGGAGGTAGCATTTCAGTTGTCAGTGGAGGAAATACCACAAATGTCAGGTATAGTGGAAATGCTGAAGAGAGCACTGGTGGTTACAGCTATGAGTACGTAGACCTCGGACTCTCAGTAAAGTGGGCGACCTGCAATCTCGGCGCGACGACGCCTGAGGAATATGGTCTGTATTACCATTGGGGCGACACCCAGGGCTATGGTTCAGACACAAGCGACGGTAAGTATTTCGATTGGCGGGATGATGCTGGCAACGTCACCTACAAGTGGTGCAACGGTTCGTACGATTCATTGACCAAGTACAATACCAATTCATCATATGGTACGGTTGACAACAAGATGGTCCTGGATATGGAGGACGATGCGGCAAGAGCTGCCCTCGGCGGCAACTGGCGTATGCCAACAGATGCAGAGTGGACAGAGTTGAGAGAAAACTGCACTTGGACTTGGACAATCAATTATAATGGTACAGGCGTAGCAGGAAGGATAGTGACTTCTAACAAGACAGGTTACACGGATAAATCCATTTTCCTGCCCGCGGCGGGCTTTCGCCACTACGACAACCTCTACTATGCCGGCTCGTACGGCGCCTACTGGTCCTCATCGCTCTATACGGGCGGCCCGTACAGCGCGTGGGACGTATTCTTCTATTCAGACGAAGTCTACGGGGACTTAGCCGACCGTCCCCACGGGCCATCTGTTCGTCCCGTTTTAGAATAATAGCAATAGCATATTTTGCAGGGCACGGCGATAGCCAAACCCTGCGAAACCTTTTGGCTTGGCCGAAAATGAAGATGACCCTGGAAGTACAATCTTTCCAGGGTCTCTTAGCTTATTATCTTCGTGGTATGCTTCCAAACTAAGGAGTATCCTGCAGCGTCTTCCTCCTATCTTGTGGCGTTATCCCGCAAAACATCCCTAGATGGAAAGGTTTTCTGGTCTTTTCCCGATTTTGTCTCCTATCTCGTGGCATTTTCCCGCAAAACATCCCTAGATAGGTTCCGTCCGGCGCGGGAAGCGGGCAAAATGCATTTGCCCGGACCAGGGTCGGCGGAGCGGAGCGAAGCCGATCTGCATTTTGCCGCTCCCGCTGCCGGAATGGAGCAGCTCCGGCGGCGGTGCCTTTTCCTCCTACTCTATTCCGTGGCAGTTTAATGTCTGAATCACAATGATTTATGAGAAAACGGGTAGTGCAAAAAAGCCCGCCCCATATAGCTTAAAGAATTGAGAGTTATCGTTTTATGCGCCACGAAGATAATCGCGAACAAGGTAATACGAACAAGGAAAGGCCCACAAGCAGTACACAACGAAAAAAGCCGGCCCGGTGGGGTCGGCTTTTCGGTATAATGTTCGGATGATTATCGGACGATGATCTCCTCTCAAAACATATGCTCGAAAGCCTAGAGGATGTTGAGTGACTGCTCCTTTATCTTTTCGAGCTCGTCCTTCATCGAAGTGACATGCTTCTGGATCTCGGTGTGGTTTGCCTTTGAACCGGTGGTGTTGATCTCGCGGCCCATTTCCTGGGCGATGAAGCCGAGCTTCTTGCCAGGGAGCGGATCGTTGTTGAGGGTTTCGAGATAATATGCACAATGCTGACGAAGACGTACGCGTTCCTCGTTGATATCGAGTTTCTCGAGGTAGAAGATCATTTCCTGCTCCAGCCTCTGCTGGTCTGGCTGAAGCTTGAGCTCGTCGAAGCGGGCGAGTATTCTCTCCCTTACAGCGTCGGTGCGCTCCTTCTCGTATTTCTCGATCTCACGTGAAGAGGCGAGTATGCTCTCGACCTTGGCGGTGACGTCCGCCATGAGTATCTTTCCTTCCTTCTCGCGGAAGTCGTTGATTGCTGCGAGGGCCTCGTCGATAGCCTTCTCGACAACGGGCCAGTTCTCTTCGGTCACGATGTCCTGCTTCCTTGAATCGATTACGTCAGGCATCCTGAGGATGGTCTCGATCACGTTCCCGGTGTCGCTGATGCCTACGTTAGGCTTGCCCATAGCTGCTGCGAGCTCCTTGATCTGGGAGAAGTACTCGAGTGCGAGCTCCTGGTTGATCTTCTTTGCGTTCTCTGCGACGTTAGCCTCCCATGAGACGAACATGTCGATGGTGCCGCGCTGGAGCGAGTCTGCGATCTTCTTGCGGATTGCAAGCTCCTTGTCCTTCGGGATGAGGGAAGACTTGATGTTGATGTCGGCATTCTTGCCGTTGAGGGAACGGAACTCGATGGTTATCTTGCCGTTCTCGAGGATGGCTTCGGCCTTGCCGTAGCCTGTCATGGATTTTGCCATAGCCTTTGCAGTCTTAAAATATCAGCAGGCGACCCTCATTGCCTTGAATCTGTGCGTTTTGTCGCCTTTCCGATGCAAAAATAACAATAATATTCGTACATTTGCTTGATTATATATACTTTGACCGATTATGGAAGAATTGAATACCCAGACAGAAGAAACCAGGAAGCTTAATTTCCTTGAGGAAATCATTGAGGAAGACCTTGCCAGCGGCAAGTACGAGTCTATTCTTACCCGTTTCCCACCAGAGCCTAACGGCTATCTCCATCTGGGACACGCGAAGAGCCTTTGCATCAACTTCGGCCTCGCACAGAAATACAATGGAAAGACCAATCTCCGTTACGACGATACCAACCCGACCAAGGAGGATACCGAGTATGTAGATGCCATCAAGGAGGACATCAAGTGGCTCGGCTTCCAGTGGGAGAAGGAATGCTACGCATCTGACTATTTCGAGCAGCTCTACCAGTGGGCAGAGCAGATGATCATGAACGGCCAGGCATACGTTGATGACCAGAACCAGGAAGAGATGCGTGAGAACCGCGGTACCGTGGAGACTCCGGGCAAGAACAGCCCATATCGCGACCGTACTCCGGAGGAGAACCTCAAGCTCTTCCGTGAGATGCGCGAAGGAAAGTACGCTGACGGCGAGAAGGTGCTCCGCGCAAAGATCGACATGGCACATCCGAACATGATGTTCCGCGATCCTATCCTCTACCGTATCAAGCATGCACATCATCACCGCACAGGTGACAAGTGGTGCATCTATCCGATGTACGACTATACCCATGGACAGTGCGACTCTATCGAGAACATCACCCATTCGATCTGTACTCTCGAGTTCGACGTTCACCGTCCTCTCTATGACTGGTTCATCCAGACCCTCGGCATTTTCCCAAGCCACCAGTACGAGTTCGCCCGTCTGAACCTTACCTACACCCTCATGAGCAAGAGAAAGCTTCTCGAGCTCGTGCAGAAGGGTCTCGTAGCAGGATGGGACGATCCTCGTATGCCTACTCTCTGCGGTGTGCGCCGTCGCGGCTACAGCCCACAGGCGCTCAAGATGTTCTGCGAGAAGATCGGTGTCTCCAAGCGCGACCAGCTTATGGACATCCAGCTCCTCGAATGGTGCGTACGCCAGGACCTGAACGCCCGCTCGAACCGCTATATGGTGGTTTCCGACGACCCG
>JAKSJQ010000016.1 GCA_024402115.1 Bacteroidales bacterium
TTGAGTTGTCCGAGTTCTTGTTCGAGGTGCCTATCTCTGACGCGTTTGCGAGATATCCATAGTCAGCGTTCGCCCTTGCGATCACATGACTGCTCTTATATTCTGCGTCAAGTGCAAGGATTGCGACCGTTCCTTTTACTGAGGAACTGACTTTTCCTGAAGAGCTGACAAGACGTGGGTATGCATCGTTGTCCGTGCCTCCGGCATAGCCGCTCAGTCCAAGATGGAGATTCTTTATGCTGTAGTTGTCAATTCTAAACGCGCCGGCCAGGGAGTTGGCTACGGTATATTCATAAGGAGAAGCACTTCCGCCCGCGATCCAGTTGGAGTTGTTGAAGAATCTGGAGTTTAGGCCGGGAAGAATCTGTGCTTCGTATTTCCAGCTTCCATATTCGCCCCTGAAGCTGACGCCTATCTGGTGCCATGTGCATGGAAGTATCGTGGATTCGCCTTCCTGCCTGTAGACTGTGAAGAATTTGTCCGGCTCGTGGCGTGAATTGGTCAGTCCAACCGGAACTATGATCATTCCTGCGCGGATGTTCGCCCATTTGCGGAAGCTTTTCTGGATCCAGAACTGCTCCAGGAACACTTCTCCGCCGCGCTCGATCTCGTGTTCCAGCTCAACCGCCTCGTCGCCTTCGACCTCTATCGAGGCCTCGACTCCTCCGTGCTCGAATTCTATTTCAGTTCCCATCGACCAGCCTTTTCCAAAGCCGTAGCCCAGCATGAACACCACATGCGGCAGGTCGAAACGGCCATGTGCGGGCGCGTCGGCATACCTGGATGGAAACATGTATCGATACGGTGAATCGCTGTATAGATTGATTGAATAGGCGGACTCCCCATAGCCTCCCATGGTCAGTCCCTTCTCATTCTCGAAACGAAGCGCGGCAGCCTCGCGTGATTCCTGTGCAGCCGCGCATATCGAAAACAACGAAAATATCTCTAATAACAACAAATGTCGCATCTGTCCTTTTTTTTTGTTTGCAAAGGTACAGGTGCGGCGTCCCGCCATCAATCAGCAGTTTTGTCCATTTTTCCCCGGGACTCTAATCATTTGTAGTTATCACTGCAGGAATGGTATTGTGATAGTGTAAGTTCTACAGGCAAAGAAAAAAGGGACAACCTCTTCCGAAGTTGTCCCTTTGTGCGGGCGAAGGGACTCGAACCCATACGCACGAGGCACCAGATCCTAAGTCTGGCTTGGCTACCAATTACAACACGCCCGCTTTTTTGCGCCCGATAGAGGATGATATCCTCAAACGCGACGCAAAGATATGCATTATTTCTTATTTTCCGTTAGGGTCGATATAAGAATCCTTGAGTCCGAGGAAGTAGAGGATACCGTCGAGACCGATCGTCGAGATGGACTGCTTTGCGTTCGCCTTTACCTTTGGCTTCGCGTGGTATGCGATTCCCAGACCCGCGAGACTGAGCATAGGGAGGTCGTTCGCGCCATCACCTACAGCCACGGCCTGCTCGAGGTTGATATTCTCGAACTGGCAGAGGAGCCTGAGAAGTTCGGCCTTGCGCCTTCCGTCCACAACCTCTCCGCTGTACCTTCCGGTAAGCTTGCCGTCCTCGATCTCGAGATCATTGGCATAGACATAGTCGAATCCGAACCTCTGCTGGAGGTACTTGCCGAAGTATGTGAAACCTCCGGAGAGGATTGCGGTCTTGTATCCGACCCTCTTGAGAATGGTCATCATGCGCTCGAGACCCTCGTTGAAAGGAAGGTTCCTTGCGATCTCCTCCATCACGGAAACGTCGAGGCCCTTGAGCAGAGCTACGCGGCGGGTAAAGCTCTCGGTGAAGTCGATCTCTCCGCGCATCGCACTCTCGGTGATGGCCCTGACCTGGTCGCCGACACCTGCCTTCTCTGCGAGCTCGTCAATGCACTCGGTGTGGATGAGGGTCGAGTCCATGTCGAAACAGATGAGCCTGCGGCTCCTGCGGTAGATGTCGTCCTTCTGGAATGAGAGGTCGATTCCGCCGCCGGCTGCGAGAAGGGCGTGCTGGAACTCCTGCCTCTGCTCCGGTGTAAGCGAACCGCGGACGGAGAACTCGATACATGACTTGGACTTGGTGTCGTTCTCGTCGAGCGGCATGCGGCCGGTGAGGCGCTTGATCGCGTCGATGTTCAGGCCGTACTGGCTCACGACTCCTGAGACGTCGGCGATGTTCTGCGCGGTGATGGTCCTTCCGAGGAGGGTGACGACGTACCTGTTGCGTCCCTGCCTTGCTACCCATGCGTTGTAGTCCTCGATGGCGACCGGATTGAACCTGATCATCAGACCGAGCTCGGAAGTCTTGAAGAGGAGCTCCTTCATGATGAAACCGCTCTTGTCGGTGGTCGTCTTGAGAAGCATCGCGAGGGTGAGGGAGTTGTGGATGTTCGCCTGTCCGATGTCGAGGATGACTGCATCGTATTTTGCGAGTATGCCCGAGAGGGATGTGGTCAGACCCGGCTTATCGTCGCCGGAGATATTGACCTGGATTATTTCGATTTCTGGATTGTTCGTGCTCATAGCTTGAATCATTTGCTGCAAAGGTAAGGGATTTTTTCGTATATTCGCGGATTCAAACACTGAACTTATGGCCGTCAGAATAGACATTGAAGCAACTGAGAGAGAACTTTTCTGCTGCAGCAAGTGGTGGGGCGATCCCGACATGCCTGCGGACATGGAATATCCGATGATGCAGACTCCCGAGGGATCATATCCTCTTACCTTCCTCTGCCAGGTGGATTGCGAGGAAGCCGCGAAGTCCGATGCGAGCGGGCTCATGCCGAAGGAAGGCATGCTGTATTTCTTCGCCGCTGTGGACGATCTGATCGGATATGATTCTCCTGTCCATCTCGGAAAGGGGGAGTGGCCGAAGGGAAGCGTGATGGTCAAGTACGCAAAGGAGGTCAATTTCGAGACATTCAACAGCTGCATGATGGTGGACGACGAGGGTGAGAGCCTTTCCGAAAGGGCTATGCTCCTGAGCATGTCCCCATGTGAGGAGGACTTCGGCGGTATACGTCTGTACGGAAACGCAACCAGGGAGGGCTACTACAACCTGCTTCAGGTCGCGTTCGATCCTGAGCATACCCTCTGTATCGAGATCAAGGAGTCCGACCTCAAGTACGGAAACTGGAAGAAATCTGTGGCTGTCCTGAAATAGGGCGGTCCTGTTTGTCATGATTGAATAAGCAAAAAGTAATATGAACATCAGAACTATCCTGTCTGCGGCGGCACTCCTTGCCGCATCGATTGCGTCAGCGCAGACTTTCAACGAATGGCAGGACCCGAGGGTCAACCAGGTCAACCGTCTTCCAATGCACACGAACTACTTCTCGTTCGAAGGTGCGGCGGCAGCGGAGAGACCGGCTCAGGAGAGCGCCAACTACATGACTCTCCATGGCACATGGGACTTCAATTACGTGGCGAATGCGAACCAGCGTCCGGTGGGCTTCTGGCAGCCGGATTACAATACCGATTCCTGGGACAGCATGCCGGTTCCGGGCATGTGGGAGCTCGAGGGCTTCGGTGACCCTATCTATGTGAACAACGGCTATGCATGGGGCAACCAGTTCAGAAGCAACCCTCCGAAGGTGCCTGTGAAGAACAATCATGTCGGTTCATACCGTCGTTCGTTCGTGATTCCTGCGGACTGGAAGGGCAAGGAGATCATCGCCCATTTCGGCTCCGTGACCAGCAACATCTACCTCTGGGTGAACGGCAAGTTCGTGGGTTACAGCGAGGACAGCAAACTTGAGTGCGAGTTTGACCTCACCAAGTTCGTGAAGCCGGGTGAGGAGAACCTCATCGCGTTCCAGGTGTTCCGCTGGTGTGACGGCTCATACCTCGAGGACCAGGACTTCTTCCGCTTCAGCGGAGTTGCCCGCGAATCATACCTCTACGCACGTCCTAAGAAGCATATCGAGGACATCCGCGCTACTCCGGACCTCGATGCAAACTATGCCGACGGCACACTCAAGGTGGACGTCAAGCTCAGTGGCGCAGCAAATGTTAATCTTGAACTCCGCGATGCCGAGGGCAAGCTTGTGGCTTCGACCGAGCTTAGCGGAAAGGCACTCGAGCGTTCAGCCGTCCTTGAGGTGAAGAATCCTCAGAAGTGGACAGCGGAGACTCCGTATCTCTACACCCTCACCGCAACTCTCAGCGAGCTCGGAACCGTATCTGAGGTCATTCCTGTGAAGGTCGGTTTCCGCAAGATAGAGATCAGGGACGCGCAGCTTCTCGTGAACGGTCAGCCGGTGCTCTTCAAGGGCGCTGACCGCCATGAGCTCGATCCTGACGGCGGTTACATCGTGAGCCGCGAGCGTATGCTCCAGGATATCCAGATTATGAAGAAGTTCAACATCAACGCAGTGCGTACCTGCCATTATCCTGACGACAACCTCTGGTACGACCTCTGCGACGAGTATGGAATCTATCTGGTGGCCGAGGCCAATATCGAGTCCCATGGAATGGGCTACGGTGCCGAGACCATCGCGAAGCGCGAGGATTATCATCTTGCCCACATGGAGCGTGACCAGCGCAATGTCCAGCGCAACTTCAACCATCCTTCGATCATCTTCTGGTCGCTCGGAAACGAGGCCGGATATGGAAAGAATTTCGAGGATACATACGATTGGACCAAGGCTGAGGACCCAAGCCGCCCATGTCAGTATGAGCAGGCCCGCATGAACGGAAAGTCCGATATCTACTGTCCTATGTACGCGAATTATGACCACTGCCGCAACTACTGCCTAAATCCGGAGAGCACCAAGCCTCTCATCCAGTGCGAGTATGCCCATGCGATGGGTAACTCGGAGGGCGGATTCAAGGAATATTGGGATCTCATCCGCGAGATGCCTAAGTACCAGGGTGGCTTCATCTGGGACTTCGTGGACCAGAGCATCCGCTGGACTGGCAAGGACGGAGTCGAGATCTATGCATACGGCGGCGATTTCAACCGCACCGATGCCAGCGACCAGAACTTCTGCGACAACGGTCTCATCAGCCCTGACCGTGTCCCTAATCCACATATGTACGAGGTCGGCTACTATTACCAGAATATCTGGGCAAGCCTCGCAGGTGAGCACAAGGTGGAGGTCTACAACGAGAACTTCTTCCGTGGTCTCGAGTACTGCAGGATGGAGTGGCAGCTCCTCAAGGACGGCAGGGTTGTCCGCACCGGCGTCGTCAACGATCTCTCCGTGGCTCCTCACAAGAAGGCCGTGGTGGACGTCGATTACGGCAGGACCGATTCGGAGGGCGAGTGGCTCCTCAATGTATGCTTCGTGCAGAAGGCGGAGGAGAACCTTCTTCCTGCCGGCCATGTCGTTGCAAAGAACCAGCTCGAACTCGGCAGCTGGAACGCTCCTGAACTCGTGATCGCGAACAGGGTGGTCAACAATATGAGCGTCGTGACCCCGGACATCGACCATGAGGACTTCAACTACATCTTCGTAAGCGGTGAGGGCTTCGAACTCGCATTCTCCCGTCGCGACGGTTTCCTCTGCGGCTACAGGCTCGGCGGTGCTGAACTCCTCGCAGAGGGCGCAAAGCTCACCCCTAACTTCTGGAGGGCTCCTACCGACAACGATTACGGTGCAGGTCTCCAGCGCAGGTATGCTGCATGGAAGACCCCTGGTCTGAAGCTCGGTGAGATTTCTGCTGACATGGTCGACGGACTCGCAGTGGTGAAGGCTGAATATACGTTCGCAAGCATCCCTGGTAAGCTCAGTCTTACCTACCGTATAAATAATGTAGGTGCGGTTGAGGTCACCCAGACTCTCGCTGCTTCAGGCGAGGCTTCGAACATGTTCCGTTTCGGCATGCAGATGCCTATGCCGGCTTCGTTCGAGAACATCGAGTATTACGGACGCGGCCCGGGAGAGAACTATTCCGACCGTAAGGGCGAGGCCTTCCTCGGCATCTACGACCAGAGTGTTACCGAGCAGTTCTATCCATACATCCGCCCTCAGGAGAACGGTACCAAGACCGATATCCGCTGGTGGAAGATGACGGACAATTCAGGTAAGGGAATCATCGTGATGGCGGAGGATCCGTTCTCGGCATCGGCACTCCATTACACCATGGAGAGTCTCGATGACGGTCCTGTAAAGCATCAGAGCCACTCTCCTGAGGTGAAGAAGGCTGACCTTACCAACTTCCTGATCGACAAGGTTCAGATGGGACTCGGCTGCGTGACCAGCTGGGGTACACTCCCTCTCGAGCAGTATATGCTCCCATATCAGGACTACAGCTTCCGCTTCGTCATGGCTCCTGCCAAATAAATGTTTGCAAAGTAGAATTCTTTGTCTATCTTTGCATCCGCAAATAAAAAGGAGGTGATTTAGCATGATTATAGTACCTGTAAAAGAAGGCGAGAACATCGAGAAGGCACTCAAGAAGTTCAAGAGGAAATTCGAGAAGACCGGTGCGATCCGCGAGCTCCGTGCGCGTAGAGAGTTCACTAAGCCATCTGTCAAGAAGCGTGTAGCTATGCAGAAGGCTATCTACGTACAGCATCTTCAGCTTCAGGACGAGCAGTAATCTGTCTCTCCAGAAATAAAAAAGAGGTCGACCCAGCGGTCGGCCTCTTTTTCTATGCCTTGGTGATTTCTTCGATGAAGGTTTCCATTCCCTTTGTCGCCACGTCCTTGATGTGGTGCAGCCTAGGGTCTCTGAGTCCGACATCGCTTGGGTCGATGACGTAGATCGGTGTCCCGTACTTTGCGTATCGGTAGAGTCCGGCAGCGGGGTAGACCTTCATGGATGTGCCGACGATGAGAAGGATGTCCGCTTCTGAAACGATGTCGATTGCGCGCTCGATGTTCGGAACGGCCTCGCCGAACCATACGATATGAGGACGCAGCTGCGCGCCGTTCGGTGCCTTGTCGCCGATGTAGAGAGGGTCATATCCTATGTCCATGATGCTCTGGGTCGAGAAACGGTCCATCTCATTGTAGCGGTTCTCCGGGCGCACCTTGGTGAGCTCGCCGTGGAGGTGGATGATCCTTGTCGAACCTGCACGCTCGTGGAGGTTGTCCACGTTCTGGGTCACCACGGTCACGTCGTAGTCCTTCTCGAGCTCCGCGATCGCACGGTGGGCGGCATTAGGCTTCACCTGGGCGAGCTGAGCCCTGCGCTCGTTGTAGAACTTGAGCACCAGCTCTGGGTTCTTGTACCATCCCCTGATGTCAGCGACCTCTTCGACAGGGTAGTTCTCCCAGAGTCCGTCGCTGTCCCTGAATGTACTTATTCCTGACTCCGCAGACACTCCTGCGCCTGTCAGAACTACGATTTTCTTCTTTGCCATCTGCTATACGAAATAATAGTTGGTGAGCCAATATTTGAATAGAGGATCGAGGAACACGGCCTCGTCGTTGTCCGTGAATGTGATGAGCTCTTTCTTCATCAACGCCTCCTTCACTCGGACGACGTTGGCCGAAGAGTTGAGCTTGTACTTCCTGATGACGTCGGCCGCGGTGAATCTCGTCACTCCTTCGAGCATCGCCTGGAGGAAGCTGATCTGGTGCCATGTGAGATTGTTCATCGATGTCCTGAACCTGACGTCGTGGATGGATACGAGGGTGTTCAGGGAGTCCATCATGATTGCGTTCGTGATATAGCCCTTGGTGAGGGAGTCGCAGATCGAGACGAAATGGTTTATGTACCAGAGGTTGCCCTCGAACATGTGTGCGACCCTCGCCGCGGCGTCCTTCTCGATGACCTTTCCGCTCTGCAGGAGTCCCTTGACCATGTAGTCGACGATCTCGGCCTCCTCTGCGCTCGGGATTGTGAACTCCTCGATCACGCCTCGGAACATCGGACTCTTGTGGAAGATGGCGCGCATCGCGTTGTAGCATGAGCCGGTGATGACGAAGTTGCATCCGCTGCCGTCGTTCCTGCGCTCGCTGAGCACTTCCTTGAAGGAGCGGAGTATCTGTCCGTTGTCCTCGAGTTCGGCCACGGTCTGGAATTCGTCAATCACCATATATATCTTCATGCCCCTGGCCGCCGCGATTCTCGCCGGGAGTCTGAGCATGAAGAAGATGTCGTTCGCATCGGCGTCCCAGTTCAGGGACACGGCCTCGTCGAAGTCGCAGAACCTCTTCTGGTCGAAGACGAAATGTGTACCTGCGAGATGGGTCTCGACTATGTATTCATATTCGTCGGCGGTGGTCGCGAGTGCGCGGATCACGGCATTTCCGAACTTCAGGAGCATCGCGCTGAGCGAACGGACGTTGAAGAGGTTGACGTTGCAGGTTGCGAAATGCTTTCCGGCCATCTTCATGTTGAAGAAGGTCTGCTGTATGGCGGACATGGTGCCGCTCTTCGGCGTTCCGAGGAGCACGAGGTTTTCGTTCGAACTGAGAAGGTTTGCCATTGCGGTGCATTCCTTCTTCCTGCCGATGAAATTCTTACCGGTGACGTACTTGTCGTAAATGAAAGGTGTATCCATATATGCAAAAATACAAACTTTTTTGTTTCATCCTCCTATGTGACAAATATTTCGCTTGTTTTGACAAAAAGTTGGTTGTTTATATGAAAAACACTATATTTGCGGTCCGATTTTAGGGTTGTGGAGCTCTATAAGTGCTGCAGACGCAGCCGCTTGCAACCAAAACTTAGTTAAAAAGTTTTATAGAATGTACGCTATTGTGGACATCGCAGGCCAGCAGTTCAAGGTTGAGGCTGGCAAGGAAATCTTCGTAAACCGCCTCGCGGCTGAAAAAGGTGCTGCTGTTGAATTCACCACTGTACTTCTCGTAGACGTTGACGGAGCTGTCAAGGTTGGCGCTCCTTACGTTGAGGGTGCTGTTGTGAAGGCAACTGTACTTGACGACACTTGCAAAGCAGACAAGGTTCTCGTTTTCAAGAAGAAACGTCGTAAAGGTTATCAGAAACTGAACGGTCATCGTCAGTATCTTACTAAACTCCAGATCAACGAGATCGCGTAATTAACTTTTAAAGATTTAAGATTATGGCACATAAGAAAGGCGTCGGTAGTTCAAAGAACGGTCGTGAATCAGAAAGCAAACGCTTGGGTCTCAAGAAGTTTGGTAGCGAGAAGGTAAAGGCTGGCAACATCCTCGTTCGCCAGAGAGGTACAGTTCATAACCCAGGTACCAACGTTGGTATGGGTAAGGACCACACCCTTTACGCACTTGTTGACGGTACTGTAGTATACTGCAAGAAGCAGGGCAACAAGTCTTACGTGTCGGTTGTTCCTTTCGAGAACTAAACACGGAGATTTAAATGAAGATAGAGAGGCTGTTCTCCGTGCGGGTGCAGTCTCTCTTTTTTTGAAAGACATTTTACATTAAGATATGCTTACACTCAAGTTGCTCCGTGAGAATCCGGAGTTTGTGATCAAGAAGCTCGCAGTCAAGAACTTCGATGCCACCGAGATCGTTGCGAAGATCAATGAGCTCGACGAGAAGCGTCGTGCTCTCCAGGCAGAGGTCGACAACTGCAATGCAGAACAGAAGAAGGCAGCTGCCCTGATCGGCGGCTACATGAAGGCCGGACAGAAGGCCGAGGCAGAGGCAGCAAAGGCAGAGGTCGCTCAGCTCAAGGCAAAGTCAGCAGAGCTTGAGGCTCAGGCCGCTGCAAACCAGGCAGAGCTCGACAAGACCATCGTCCTCCTTCCTAATATCCCTTGTGACCTCGTTCCTGAAGGAAAGGGAGCAGAGGACAACGTCGTAGTGAAGATGGG
The DNA here is from genome assembly GCA_024402115.1 of Bacteroidales bacterium. Next base: position 9,721 of record JAKSJQ010000016.1, read on the forward strand.
TAACGAGATTCCTGATCTCGGACCTGATGCACTCCCTCACTGGGAACTTGCAAAGAAGTTCGACCTCATCGACTTCGATCTCGGAGTAAAGATCACCGGCGCAGGTTTCCCTGTATACAAGGGTAAGGGTGCAAGGCTGCAGCGCGCACTCATCAATTTCTTCCTTGATATCAACACCGAGGCAGGTTACCTCGAGGTTGAGCCACCTGTGATGGTGAATGAGGCTTCCGGTTTCGGTACCGGTCAGCTTCCTGACAAGGAGGGACAGATGTACCATGCTACCGTGGACAACTTCTATATGGTTCCTACCGCAGAGGTCCCTGTGACCAACATCTATCGCGACACTATCCTCAAGGAGAGCGACTTCCCAGTGAAGATGACCGCATATACTCCTTGTTTCCGTCGTGAGGCAGGTTCTTACGGTAAGGACGTTCGCGGACTCAACCGTCTTCATCAGTTCGACAAGGTTGAGATCGTTCGCATCGAGAAGCCTGAGGACTCTTATGCAGCCCTTGACGAGATGGTGGCTCATGTGGAGAACATCGTCAAGAAGCTTGGCCTCCCATATCGTATCCTCCGTCTCTGCGGTGGTGACATGAGCTTCACCTCAGCGATCACCTACGACTTCGAGCTCTATTCTGCAGCTCAGGGACGCTGGCTCGAGATCTCATCGGTTTCGAACTTCGAGTCATACCAGACCAACCGTCTGAAGTGCCGTTACAAGGACTCAGAGGGCAAGACCCAGCTCTGCCACTCTCTCAACGGTAGCTCACTCGCGCTTCCACGCGTCGTCGCTACTCTCCTCGAGAACTGCCAGAAGGACGGTAAGATCATCATTCCAGAGGCCCTCAGACCTTACACTGGATTTGATGTCATCGACTAAGGAAAGAATCATTCTAGGTGTAGACCCCGGAACCAACATTCTTGGCTACGGGGTCATACGCGTAGATGAAAGGAACAAGCCTCACTATCTTACGATGGGCGTCTTCGATCTCCGAAAGATAGGGGACCCTTTCGAGAAGCTTGCGAACATAAACGCCGGAATCGGTGAACTCATCGAGGAATATCACCCGACCGACCTCGCTGTCGAGTCTCCCTTCATGGGTAAGAATGCTCAGGTGATCCTCAAGCTCGGCAGGGCCCAGGGCGCTGCCATAATAGCCGCGACGACACGCGGAATAGCCGTTTCGGAGTACGCTCCGAGCAAGGCGAAGATAGCCATCTGCGGTAATGGTGCCGCTTCCAAGCAGCAGGTGGCGATGATGGTCGAGAAGACCCTCGGAATAAAGCTCGAGGCCAAGTACCTCGATGCGACTGATGCATTGGCGATAGCGATGTGTCACTATTACCAGCTTACTAACCCTTTGGCACAGTCCTCCGGAAAGAGCGATTGGAAACATTTTATCCAAAATCATCCAGATAGGGTAAAATAGTTTAAACCTTCGCGTCCAGCTTGTGTCAAAGAACTGAAAGAACTTATTAATATCAATGAAACGCTTAATTACTATCATTGTGGCCATGTGTGTGGCCGTTTCAGCGTTTGCACAGAATACCAACATCAAGTTGACGCTCATCGATGCGTCGACAGGTGAGGGTGTGCCATTCGCTACAGTATCCATCACTCCGGAAGGAGCAACCAAGGCGAGCAAGTATGTGCTGACTACCGAGAAGGGAGCAGCGACGATTGATGGCGTGAAGAAGGGTAACTATACCGTCAAGGCAGAGCTCCTCGGCTACAAGCCGTTTTCACAGGAGGTAAAGGCGGAGGGTCGAACCCTCGACCTCGGCGAAGTGAAGATGGAGGTGGATACCGAAGTCCTTGATGCAGCAAGCGTATCGGCAGTAGGTAACCCTATCGTCGTGAAGAAAGATACAGTCGAGTACAATGCTACCATGTTCCGTACTACCGACAGCGACATGCTCATCGACCTCCTCAAGAAGCTTCCAGGCATAGAGGTGGGTTCTGACGGTTCAGTGAAGGCCAATGGTAAGAGCATCGACAAGATTACCATCGACGGAAAGACCTTCTTCCTCGATGATCCTCAGCTTGCGACCCAGAACCTTCCTGCGAAGCTTATCGAGAAGGTAAAGGTGGTCGAGAAGAAGTCTGATCAGGCTATCTTCACCGGTATTGACGACGGAGAGGAGGAGAATATCATCGACCTTACCGTTAAGCCTGGTATGATGAACGGTTGGTTCGGTAACCTCACTGCAGGTGGCGGTTATGATATGACTGCAGAGGCGCTTACCGCGAAGGGCAAGACCACCAAGGAAGGCGAGGCAGGTGATGCCGGTTGGGATCACGCCCGTTTCAGCCTCAACTCAATGGTCGGAAATTTCAAGGAAAAAGGCCAGATTGCACTCATCCTCAACGCTAACAATGCCAACCGTCAGGGCTTCGGCGGCGGTGGCGGCATGGGCGGCGGAATGATGGGCGGCGGCGGTTTCGGCGGCGGCAGGGGCGGTGGCTCAGGCAGCAGCCTTGGACTTAGCGGCAGCGGTATCACCACCAGCTGGATGGCCGGCGTCAACGGTGCATACAACTTCCTCGACGACGATATGGAATTTGCCGGTGACTATGTATACAACGGTTCCACCAACCATCTCGAGAGCGACAATTACAAGGAGGCTTACCAGACCAACGGTAACACCAACTTCTATAAGACAGTAGGTACTCGCGATAATTTCAGTCAAGGACATCGTATCGGTATCCGTCTTGACTATAAGATCTCTGAGAACACCTCTTTCCTCTTCGAACCTCAGGTGAACTATAACTATGGTAACTCTAACACCCATACCGTAGATAATACATGGATGGGCTTGACTGGCTCTCCTTTCGAGTCTGCCACTGCTCTGAACAGCGGTTTCTCAGATAATGACACCAAGAACAACAGTTGGTCTACCAGTGGCCGATTCCTCCTTCGTCAGAAGCTCGGAAAACCAGGGCGAACCATGACTCTCAGCGCTCGTTATTCGTTCAGCCAGAACAATAATGATGGCTTCAATCAGTCTCTCAGCCAGTCGTACGGCGACGCGGGAACCAGAAATGCTGTGACCAACCAGTACGCAGAGAACAAGAGCAACAGCTACAGCGTACGTACTGAGGCTACATATACAGAGCCTCTTGCACAGGGCCTCTACCTCGAGACCAGCTACCAGTACAACTGGAGCAAGTCCCTCAGCAACAAGGATTCTTACGACCTTGATCCTCAGAATGATTATTCATCTACTACTGATATCGCTGCCATCAGGTCATTGCTCGGAGATTACAGGATGGATTTCCTTAACCACGACTATATGTCTGACGATTCATGGAGAACTGCCCACTACAACTCAATCTACTCCAACAGCATCGACAACCAGACCCAGACCCACCGTGCAGGACTCCTCCTCCAGTATCAGAATTCTGGACTCCGTCTCCAGGTCGGTGGCGCATATCAGCCTACCATTACTGATAATACCACAACCGGAAGTGATCCATATCACCATGTCGATCATAACTGGTCTCCACGTGCCAGGATTGAGTATGAGTTCAACGACAATACTGACTTCTTCATCAACTATACGGGACGATCAAGCCAGCCATCTACCAGCGAGTTGCTCCCAGTGCCTGACAACAGCAACCCTCTTGCAGTATCATTCGGTAACCCATACCTTACATCATCATTCTCGCATAATCTCAACGGTCGTTTCGGATACACCAATAGGCAGACCTACACTTCGGTAAATGCCTTTGCCAATGCAAGCATGAACCAGAACGGCATCTCAAATGCTACCTGGACCGACAGCAAGGGTGTCAACTACTCTATGCCTCTCAATGGTAAGCTCACCGGTTCTGCAAGCCTCGGAATGTTCATCTACACTCCTATCGCGAAGTCAAACTTCTCGATCAACAACATGATGAACGTTTCATACAGTGCTTCGAAGGCTTATGTCGGAAGGGCGGAGAAGACCCAGCTGCTCCTTGACAAGTACTACAATCCTGAGACAGCGGAATTCAAGTATCAGGATTTTCACAGGGATTTCTTCGAAAACGGTGGTGAGAACCTTCTCGACTACTTTGTAGACAATACTACCACTACTCTCAACTTGATGGAGAACCTCAGTTTCACATATAGGAGTGATTATGTTGAGGCAACCATCGGTGGAAGCACCAATGTCAACAAGCCTTGGTACTCTAAGGAGATGCAGAAGCAGCAGGCTGCACAGTGGAGGAATTCTGCTAACGCTTCATTCCAGTGGAACACAAACACTGGCTTCGGTCTCCAGACCAGCATGAACTACAACTGGTATGTAGGTTACACCACCCCTCAGCCTGACGAGTGGATCTGGAATGCTCAGATTTCTCATACGCTCTTCAAGAGGCAGGCAACCCTTACTCTCCTCGCATATGATATCCTCGGACAGTCCAGAACCCTCACCGTCTCTGATACGTCCAACTATCATCAGGAGTCTCGCAGCAATACTCTCGGACGTTATGTGATGCTTACCTTCACCTGGCGTTTCGGAACCTTCGGCGGCCGTGGCGGTCGTGGCGGTTTCGGCGGCCGCGGCGGCATGGGCGGCGGCAGAGCTCCTATGGGCGGCGGCAGACCTCCGATGGGTGGTGGCATGGGCGGTGGACGTCCATTCTAAGAGAAATACACCAAATCGTATAGGAAGTCGGCTGAAATGCAAATCATTTCGGCCGACTTCTTGCAACAAGGAAACCCATACATTCATCTATAGAACAGTAATAACATTTAACTGGCAAGAAATGAAAAAGGTAATTGTAATTCTCGCATCTGCAGCCCTTTTGTTCTGCTCATGCTCAGGTGACGCCTGCAAGTGCACCACCAAGACTTTCAATGGTAAGGGTGAGGAAATCACTTCAGTAACCAGCACCACCAAGCTCGCTGAGGGCAAGAAGTGCTCAGATCTCGAAAAGGCTGGTACACATGATCTCGGAGAACTCGTCAAGACAACTGTGAAGTGCAAGACAGTTTCAGAGTAATTTGAGGTACTTTCTGAGAATACTTCTGGGCGCAGTGTTCTGCGCTTCTGCAATATCGAAGCTCTTCTTCATGGAGAGCTTCGAATTGTATGTGTTCTCCTTTCAGCTTTTCAGTTTCGACCTGTGCTCATTCGCGGCCCGCCTGCTGGTCGCATGTGAGCTTGTTCTCGGTATCGGACTGATCAGCGGAATCTGGCGCAGAACCATGAACTGGCTCTGTGCCGCAATGCTGGGAGGCTTTTCGCTCTTCCTGGCGTGGAGGATGCTCCTCGGTGACAACAGTTCCTGTCATTGCTTCGGAGACGTCCTCGACATGAATCCATGGCAGTCGCTGGCCAAGAATGCCGTGCTCGCCATCCTTCTATATCTGGGCTGGAATGCCCCGGAACGCGATCTCGCACAGCTCATGTGCTCGTGGCTTCCGAAATTCCGAATTCGTGCATGCCGTATCATTACTGCATTCATGCTTGCCGCTGCTTCCGTCACGGCCGTATTTGCGCTCTGTCCACCAAGCTTCTACCATCGCTGGACTTCGCACAGCCAGTATCTCTCTGTAGAGCAGTGGGGCGCATATTCCGAAGAATACGGATATTCTGAGGGCAATCATATCGTCCTTTTCTTCAGCCCTCTCTGCGAGCATTGCCAGCATTGTGCGGCAAAGGTGAATACCATCCTCGAGAGACATCCGGATCTCGATCTTTCCCGCATCCACGTCGTGTTCATGGACCTCTATGACGATCCGGGCACGATGGATCGCGCGATCCCTTATTTCTACGAGCAGGCAGGAATCGAAGAACTGCCCCTTGACAGCCACAGAATCAGCTATGAGGACATGATCCCTATGACAGACGGGGTTATTCCTCTGGTCTGTCTTTTCGATGACGGAAAGCTCGTCAGGGAGTATTCCTACAGCACTCTCGACGAGTCCGCGTTCGCGGATTTTGTACGCTGATTCTTATCGCTTTGTGATGAACCTCACTCCAAGTGAAAGGAAAAGGAGGAGGAAGAGGAAGGTGCTGATGCGGCCGATGATGTCGCCGTGGATCACGAACCATGTGTACTGGTCGTTCAGGTTGATGCTTCCGCGCAAGGCCTGACGCTCCCACCAATTGCTTTTCTCTATGATTCGGCCCTTCTGGTCGATGAAGCAGGAAATACCGGTATTCGCGCACCTTGCGATGCTCCTTCGGGTCTCGATGGCACGGAGGCTGGAGAAGCTGCAGTGCTGCTTGTAGCCCGGTGTGTTGCCCCACCATGCGTCGTTCGTGATCACTGCGAGTGCCTGCGCTCCTTTATGCACATAGCCTGTGCAATACTCTCCATACACTGATTCGTAGCATATCGCACAACCCAGAGGAATCTCCTTCTGGCCGTCCTCCGAGTGGTAGTTCAGCAGCGAGATCTCGGGCTGGCCGATGCAGTGCGCCATCACTCCGCCGAGTTTCTTGTCCACCTTGCTGAAGAATTTAGGGTAAGGCATGAGCTCCGTTCCGACGACGAGCTTGCTCTTGTGGAAGATGGACGTCTCTCCAGTGCAGTTCATCATCAGAGCCGAGTTGTGGGACTCATACCAGAGGCCGTCAGTGCCGGTCTTGCGTGCTGTATATGACGGAGCATATCTGGACTCGATGTACTCCCAGCTCGATGCTCCGAAGAGGAAATTCGCATTCCTGTGGTCCTGGAGCATTGAAAGATAGCTCTGCCAGCTCTTGCTGGTTGTTATGTCGTTGGTGATGATGTCGCTTGTGAAGGTCTCCGGAGCAAGGATCACGAGCGGCTCTGAGCTCTTGGCTTCTCCGGAAAGAGCCTCGTCGACCATGTCGATGAGTACCTGGTTCTGACCGGCCTGGGTCATGGACTCGAACTTGGTGTATGGGTCGAAGTTCGGCTGGACGATGAGGAACTCGAGCGGATTCTCCTTCTCTTCGTAGCGGCTCCATATCACGGCCGACCAGATGAAAGGCGCGATGAACACTGCCACGGTGCCGGTGACGGACGCGATCTTTGCGAATGGATTCCACTTCATGAAGAACCTTCCGTCAGCGAGCGCGGACATCATACCGAAGATGGAGAGGTTGGTCGCCCATACCCAGAGCGAACCTCCGAGAGTGCCTGTGTACTCATACCACTGGATGCTGCGTATGCTGCGCGCGAATGCGTTTCCGAACACGAGCCATGGCCATGAGATCTGGGCGGTGGTGAAGTAGTACCTTTCCCATGCCATCCATGCGCACATGAGGAAGATGTACGGCAGTGCGCCCTTGTAGTGCTTCTTGCTGATGCGGAAGACTCCGAATACGACTGCCATCTGGAGGGCATTCGCCGTGGCTGCGAAGATGCCTCCTCCTATGGTCGCGTTGCATACCCAGAATGTGGTGATGAAGTTCCATACGGTGAAGCAGAGGTAGTACTGCAGCCAGAAGAACTTCAGCTTGTTGTCAGATGCTATCTTTTCCGCGCACAGCAACGGTACGAGGCCGAAAAGGGCGAAGAATCCGCAGTGTGGGATGAGGTAGGGGACTGACATGAGCACCGCCGTCAGGGCGAGCAATATCCATATGGTTGACTTCTTGTCCATCTTGCAAATGTATTTGCGCGAAGATACGAATTTTTATAGTAAATTTGTCCGATTTATACGCGTGCGCGAATGACTGTAATTGACATAGCAAAGGCTTTTGTAGTGGGAATATGTGTGTCGGTCCCTTTCGGACCGATAGCGATCCTGTCTATCCAGAACACCTTCAGCAAGGGAAGGAAGTCGGGTTTCGTTACGGGACTCGGTGCGACTGTCGTGGATACTACCTGGGCCTTGGTGTCAGTGTTCTTCCTCGGTGTCGCAGAACAGCTGATGGATAGCCACACGACCCTGATCCAGCTCTGCGGAGGTGCTATCCTGATCGGTATTGGTATCTCGATGGGCATGTCGAATCCGTTCCGGCAGTTGGACAAGACCCAGCAGCTGATGGATCATGTGTCTCCGAAGGACTTCATGAAGTCGGCGGCGATGGGATTCTCGAATCCTGCGGCGGTGCTGATCATGTTCGCTATGGTCTCAGCCTTCGGCATCGATGTGTCGGCAGAGGACGGATACAAGGTCATCTTCGTGCTCATGGCAATCGCGTGCGGTTCAGCCTCATACTGGTTCACCTTCTCTGGCGTATTCAGCAAGCTCAGGAAGGCGGTCAACCTCAAGGCGATACTCTGGATCAACAGGCTTGCGGGAATCGCAGTAGTCGGATTCGGACTCTATTCGCTGGTACGAGGTATCATTAGCTTTATTAAACTTTAAGAAGAAATATGGGCGTAAAGGACATAGTTTCAAACTGGATCGTCAGGAATCTTCTCGCGGCGGCAGCTCTTGTCACCGTGATGCTGCTTCTTGCGATCGTTTCGCTTAAGTTCATCACCAAGCACGATCAGGTGCTCTCTGTTCCGGACTTCACCAACATGCAGGTGTCGGAAGCTCAGGCTCTTGCCTCAAGATCAGGCGTCAGGGTCGAGGTCGCAGATTCAGTCTTTGTCAGAAGAATGGCGAAGGGAGCTGTCTACAGACAGGATCCTACAGCAGGCTCAGCCGTCAAGGAAGGCCGTCGAGTGCTGCTCGTGATCAATGCCGTGAATGCGAAGAAGGTCACTATGCCTAACGTGGTCGGCTGCTCGATGCGTCAGGCCAAGGCCGAGATCCTTTCTCGCGGTCTTCGTCTTGGCAACCTCATCTATGTGAACGACATGGCTACCAACAATGTCCTCAAGCAGCAGATTCGCGGTAGGGACGTGCGCCCGGGAACGCAGATCGACAGCGAGACCGCGGTGGATCTCGTGGTTGGCCTCAGCAGTAATGACAACACCACCAGCGTTCCTAAGGTCATCGGACTCAAGTCGAATCCTGCAGTGGACGCCGTCCATGACTACTCTCTCAACGTGAAGAGAATGGTATACGACGACAGCGTTCTCAACTATGCGGACACCCTCGATGCAGTGGTGTACAGGCAGTCTCCTGAGACCAGCGATACTCCTACCCTCATGGGCAGCGAGATGACCCTCTACCTTACCGTGAACCCAGAAAGGATCCCTAAGAGATAGGCATGGCAGACAACAGATTCCTTGAATACGACGACGAGGCTCTCGACAACTTCGATTCGGCTGCAGTAGGTGACGAGGTCGCCTACGAGGACGAACAGCAGGAGATGTTCGAGCACTATCGCTTCGACATCGCCTCAGGCCAGGAACCGATGAGGGTCGACAAGTATCTTGCGACCCACATGGAATATACCTCGCGCCACAGGATCCAGCTTGCGATCAAGTCTGAATACATACGCGTCAACGACAAGATAGCCAAGGCGAACTGCATCATCCGTCCGGGTGACGTGGTGACCTTCGTGATGCCTTATCAGAGGAGGGGATTGGAAATCCTTCCAGAGAACATACCTCTCAACGTGGTATACGAGGACGATGATGTCCTTGTCATCAACAAGCCTGCGGGCATGGTGGTGCACCCAGGTCACGGGCATTTCAGCGGTACACTCGTGAACGCTTTGGCATTTCATCTCGGCATATCGCAGGGACCTGATGCTGAGGACGAGAGGATGGGTGTGCTCGTACATCGTATCGATAAGGATACCTCAGGACTTCTCGTGGTCGCAAAGAATGAGGAGTCTCAGCTCAATCTCGCCAAGCAGTTCTTCGTTCACAGCATTGACCGCCGCTACGTCGCGATCGTCTGGGGCAATCTAAAGGAGGATGAAGGTACTATCACCGGAAACATCGGACGTGACCCTAACGACAGGATGAGGTTCAAGGTGTTCCCCGAGGGAGACTACGGCAAGCATGCTGTGACCCACTACAAGGTCCTTGAGCGCTTCGGCTTCGTGACCGTAGTGGAGTGCAGGCTGGAGACCGGACGTACCCACCAGATACGTGTGCATTTCAACTATATCGGCCATCCGCTCTTCAATGATGAGCGCTACGACGGCGCCGAGATACGCAAGGGTACGATATATGCGAAGTACCGTCAGTTCATAGAGAACTGCTTCAAGCTTCTTCCGCGCCAGGCTCTGCACGCGAAGCTTCTCGGCTTCGACCATCCCCGCACGCATCAGCACATCGTGTTTGATTCTGAGCTTCCTGCCGACATGCAGGCTCTTATCGAGAAGTGGCGTGCATACGCAAGTAACATGAAAGAATTCGAGGAATGAAAAATATAGCTCTGTTCCCTGGATCGTTCGATCCTTTCACCGCCGGCCATCTGAATATCCTGAAGAGGGCCCTGACAATGTTCGACGAAGTCGTGGTCGCAGTCGGTGTGAACCAGGATAAGAGAGGCTTCTTCACCAATGAGAAGAAACTCGACATCATCCGTCAGGCTACAGCGGGCATGGAGAATGTCCGTGCCATCGCATACGATAACCTCACTATCGACACTTGCCGTGAGCTTGGAATCAAGCACATTGTACGTGGCGTGAGGAACATGATTGATTTCGAGAACGAGCGTGCGATCGCCGATGCGAACCGCAGGCTTGCTCCGGAGGTGGAGACCATCATCATCCCGACTGCGCAGGAGTTCGCACATATCTCCAGCACCGCGGTCAGGGACATCATCAAGCATAACGGGGACGCTTCAATGTTCCTTCCAGAAGGTGTAGAGCTATGAGAAGACTGTTCGCGACTCTCCTGATCCTTTTCTCCGCAATCCAGGCTTTCGCCCAGGTGGACAGCCTGAAGATGGCTGCTCTGGGTTCGAAGCTCGACGAGTATGTCGAGGCCATCCATGCACAGCCTCTCGACGAGCAGGCGGTGGAGGTTGACTATATCATCAGCAGCTGTGAGGATCCGGTTTTGCGCGAATACATAGCTAACGACCTTTACCGCCGTTTCCATGATTCCAAGGTCATGGGTTCGGAGAATGTCGCAGTGCATATTTTCGACGAGTGGTTCGCGAAGGGCGGAATGAAGATGGCCAGCGATACCGACTATCTCACCGCGCAGATCTTTGCCGAGTTCAACCGTTCGTCTCTCATCGGAAATCAGGCTCCGGCCCTGGAGCTTTACGACAGGGAAGGGAACCGCGTCGTTATGGAACCGGGCAGCAACGGTAGGGGCTCGGTGGTGTATTTCTTCGATACGGACTGTCCGAAGTGCAGCGTCGAGAGCACCCTGCTTCGCCCTATATTGGAGAAGGATGCATATCCTGTGGATGTGTATCTGGTATGTACCACCAACGATAGGGAAAAGTGGGCCAAGTATACCTTCAAGCTTCCTCAGCTCAACCGTACGAGGGTGTTCGAGGTGCATGACGATGACCTCACCTTCGATTACCAGATGAAATACGGAGTCATCAAGACTCCTCTTCTCTTCCTCATCGACGAGGACGGTACCATCATCGGCCGAAACCTCAATGCAGGGGCATTGGACCGTATGCTCTCCGACCGCTATATCGCACCGGAGCTCGAGTATGGACATGATGATTCGATGGAGTTCTACGATACTGTTTTCTCGGCTTATGACGAGCTGACCGCAGAGGATTTCATGGTCGTTGCCGACCATATCGAGAATCGCACTCTCGGCGAGAGAAACGATACGACCATGTACCGTCAGATGATGGGAGACCTGCTCTATTATGTGACCAACCGCAGGGACGAGGGCATCAAGAATGCCATACTTGACTTCACGGATTCGAAGATTCTTTCTCGCAAGGACATCTGGAGAAGCGACGATGATGCTCTCAAGATCGTTTCTCTCGCGGAGTTCCTGCAGAGCCTTGCGCAGAAGACTGCGATAGGCGAGAGGGTTCCGGATGTTACTCTCAGGGGAGAGCTTCGCAGCCGTTGGCACAAGGATGGACGTACATGTACCCGCAAGATCAGGAACTTCCGTGCGCAGGAGAACATCTTGCTCTTCTATGTCGACGGTTGCAAGGATTGCGCAGCAGAGAAGGCTGCTGTCGAGGGCTACCTCGCTAAAAACAAGAAGACCAGGATATTCCTGGTCAACATGCAGTCGGCTATTGATGCCAACCCTGATCTTATCGAGTCTTTCGACCTTTCTGCGTCGCCTTACCTGATCGCTTACGATTACAGGGGCATCGTGACGAGAAAGTACTTTACAATTGCCAATCAATAGGAGTCTTTCCTTCAGCTACGAGCATCTCGTTTGCTTTAGAGAAGTGGCGGCATCCGAAGAACGCGCCTCTGGCGAGCGGTGACGGGTGTGCTGCAGTCAGGACGTGATGCCTGCTTGAATCTATCAGCGCTGCCTTTGTCCTCGCAAAATTGCCCCAGAGCATGAATACGGTGCCTTCTGTGTTGTCTGATAGATACCTGATCACGGCGTCCGTGAATTCTTCCCATCCTATTCTGCTGTGAGAGGCGGCCTTGTTCGCCTCCACGGTGAGAATGGCGTTCAGCATCAGTACGCCCTGTCTTGCCCAGTTTTCCAGGTTGGGACGTCCGCTCATGCGTATGCCCAGGTCGGTCTCGATTTCCTTGAAGATGTTCTTCAGCGAGGGGGGAGCAGGTACTCCGTCAGGAACGGAAAAGGATAGGCCCATGGCCTGTCCTGGGTTGTGGTAGGGGTCCTGTCCGAGGATCACGACCTTGACCTGGTTGAGAGGAGTGAGGTCGAAGGCGCGGAAAATCTGGCTTCCCGGAGGGTAAACTGTCTTGCCCGCAGCCTTCTCGGCGTGCAGGAACCTTACGAGGTTCTCGAAGTATGGCTTTTCGAATTCTTCTGCCAGAGCTGCCTTCCAGCTGCTTTCGATCTTTACATCCATAAATCTGCTTTATTGCTGATGTCCCGGTACCTGCGCAAGGAAATCTGTGCCACCCTCGGCATCATAAGAGGGAGGGGCCCTCTGGGAGGGGTCCGCGGAGCGGACGATTTTATTTGCGCAGGTTCTGGGACATCTGTGATACGAATACTAGAAGATGAATGAAATCACGTCGTCTATATTCTTAACGTAGTGGAAGTCGAGACCCTTCACGTAGATCTCCTGGATATCCTCCACGTCCTTGCGGTTCTCCTCGGAGATCACGATGGTGTGGACTCCGGAGCGTTTTGCTGCGAGGATCTTCTCCTTGATGCCGCCCACTGGGAGAACTCTTCCGCGGAGAGTCATCTCTCCGGTCATCGCGATACCGCTCTTGATCTTCTCACCTCTGAAGGCAGAAACCATCGAGCTCACCATGGTGATTCCGGCAGAAGGACCGTCCTTAGGAACAGCGCCTTCCGGAACATGGACATGGATGTCCTTGGCCGAGAAGTCCTCATATGAGAGGCCTGTCATCTCAGGATGTGCCTTTATATATTGGTAAGCGATGGTTGCGGACTCCTTCATCACGTCACCGAGATTTCCGGTCATGGTGAGGGCGCCCTTGCCCTTGCTTACGCTGCTCTCGACGAAGAGAATCTCTCCTCCCATCTCTGTCCACGCGAGGCCGGTGACGACGCCAGGGGCTTCGTTGCCTTTCTGGAGGTCATGGAAGTTGGTCGGGAGTCCAAGGTATTCCTTGAGGTGCTCCTTCTTGATGCTTACAGGATGCTCCTCCTCGAGCGCGATCTTCTTCGCGGTCACGCGGGCGATCTTCGCGATCTGCTTCTCGAGTCCGCGCACGCCTGACTCGTGGGTGTACTTGTCCACGATCTCGTTGAGAGTGCTCTTGTCTATCTTGAGCTGGCTCTTGTCGAGTCCATGCTCCTTTATCTGCTTAGGGATGAGATAGTTCTTCGCGATCTCCACCTTCTCCTCAGCGAGGTAGCCGCTCACGTTGATCATCTCCATTCTGTCCTTGAGGGCAGGCTGGATGGTGGAAGTAGTGTTGGCAGTTGTGATGAAGAGTACGTTCGACAGGTCGTAGTCGATGTCGAGGTAGTTGTCGTGGAAAGCGGTATTCTGCTCAGGGTCGAGGGCCTCGAGCAGAGCCGATGAAGGATCGCCCTTGAAGTCGCTGCTGATCTTGTCGATCTCGTCGAGGACAATCACTGGGTTGGAAGTTCCGGCGCGGTTGATTCCGTTGAGGATACGGCCAGGGAGCGCACCTACGTAGGTTTTCCTATGGCCGCGGATCTCGGACTCGTCATGGGTTCCGCCGAGTGCGATCCTGACGTACTTTCTTCCGAGTGCACGCGCGATGCTCTTGCCGAGGCTGGTCTTACCTACGCCCGGAGGGCCATAGAGGCAGAGGATAGGGGACTTCATGTCGCCCTTGAGCTTGAGTACGGCGAGGTACTCGATGATTCTCTCCTTGACCTTCTCAAGCCCGAAGTGATCCTCGTCGAGGACCTTCTGAGCATTCTTGAGGTCGAGGTTGTCCTCTGAGATCTGACCCCAAGGGAGATCGAGCATGAACTGTATGTAGTTGTACTGGATGCTGTAGTCCGGAGAGCTTGGATTGTACCTTTCGAGCTTGGCCATCTCCTTCTCGAAGATTTCCTGAACGGCAGGTGACCAAAGCTTCTCCTCGGCCCTTGCACGGAAGCGGTCGAAGTCCTCCATCTCGTCCATTCCGAGCTCTTCCTGGATGGTCTTGAGCTGATTGTTGAGGTAATATTCCCTCTGCTGCTGGTCGATCTCAGTCTTGACCTTTGCGTTGATGTCCTGCTTGATCTTGAGGAGCTCGATCTGGGTGTCGAGGCAGCGCAGGAGCCTCATGGCCCTGGCCGGGATGTTGTCGAAGCCGAGAAGCTCGACCTTGTCCATGTAGTTTTCCACCTCGATGGTGGTGGCGATGAAGTTCACGAGGAACTCGAAGTCGTCTATGCTCCTGAGAGCAGCCTGGGTCTCCTTAGGGGCGAAGGCTCCCATCTTCATGATGGTGAGTGCCTTGTCCTTAAGAGAGTCTGATATGACCTTGATCTTGGTCGGATCTGCTCCCTCCATCGTGTCGTCGAGGTAGCTGACGCGGCCGAGCATGTATGGTTCGTACTCGACAATCTGGTCGAGCTGGAAGCGCCTGATGCCCTGGAGTATGGCAGTGACTGTGCCGTCAGGCATCTCAAGGGTCTTCATGACCCTGGCGACGGTACCGTTGGTGAAGAGGTCTCCGATCTTCGGATCCTCTACTGACAGGTCGTTCTGAGGCACGGCTCCGAGGAAGAGATTGTGCTTCTCTGCGTCCTCGATGAGCCTGAGTGACTTTTCTCTGCCTATGGTTATTGGGTAAATGCTGCCAGGGAACAGGACTGCGTTCCTCAGTGCCAGGATTGGCAGAGAGTCTGGCAGTTCCGAAACGTCCACCTTAGGTAATCCTTCCCCCTGCATCACCGGAATGATGCTCACTTCTGCGCCTGGCTGGGCAAATATCTCATTGAAATCTCTCATAATTCTAGGTTTACTGACAAAATGGCAGACCTCCCCCTGGGAGACCTGCGATAATTATATAAGGTCAATCTCCGTGCCATTCCAAATATACACTGATTTTTAAGGATTTATTTTGCATTTCAAAAACTTTGGCGTACTTTTGCAGGGTTATACCCTTTATTGACAAAACATTAGAAAAATATATAAGGAATTATGACTAAAGCAGATATTGTCAGCGCGGTAGCAGCGGCTACCGGTATTGAGAAGATCACAGTTCAGACTGTCGTAGAGTCTTTCATGGAGACAGTCAAGGGATCGCTTGCAGAGGGAGAGCCAGTTTACCTCCGTGGTTTCGGTAGCTTCATCATCAAGCACAGAGCAGAGAAGGCAGCTCGCAACATCACCAGGAATACCACCATCACCATTCCTGAGCATGACATCCCAGCTTTCAAGCCAGCAAAGACTTTCGTCGCTGAGATCAAGAAGTAAGAAAACATTTTTAAAACCTTAATATTATGCCAAACGGAAAAAAGCACAAAAGGCATAAAATGGCTACGCACAAGCGTAAAAAACGCCTTCGTAAGAATAGACACAAGAAGAGAAAGTAATCTTGCAGTGTCTGCCATTTTAGCAGATTGCTAAGTTGAAAGGCTGGCCTGGTTTTGGTCGGCCTTTTGTTTTGCCAAATAGTTCCTATGGAGTCTGAATCAGTAAAAGACCTGATCGTTGACGTAGAGTCAACCGAAGTGTCGATCGCGTTGATGGAGAACCATCGCCTGATCGAGCTCAACAAGGAGTCCAGCCAGGGACACAGGTTCTGCCTCGGAGATGTATATCTCGGTAAGGTAAAGAAGCTGCTTCCATCCCTGAACGCTGCCTTTGTCGATATCGGAGACGAAAAGGAGGCATTTGTACACTATCTCGACCTGGGACTGTATTTCAATGCTTACGACGAGTTCGTGAAGCGTATCAATCCCAACACTGACCACAAGGGCATGTACTCCCACATCAAGTTGGAGTCGCCGCTGCCGAAGGAGGGCAAGATTGAAAACGTTCTCAGCGTGGGTCAGATGATACTTGTACAGATCGTCAAGGAACCGATTTCGACCAAAGGTTCGAGACTGACTGCGGAAATTTCATTGGCAGGACGCAACATTGTACTGCTCCCTTTCGCGAATAAGGTGAGCGTATCCCAGAAGATCTCCTCGAAGGAGGAGAAGAGAAGACTTGAGCTGCTAGTCAAGAACATTCTTCCACGAAACTATGGAGCCATCATCCGCACAGCCGCGGAGGGCAAGAGCTCGGAGATCCTCGATGCGGAACTCCTCTCCTTGGTCAAGAAGTGGGAAGATTCATGGCGTAAGCTCGCGAGATCCAAGGCAGTCCAGCTGCTCTTTACAGAGTACAGCAAAGCCACTGTCGTACTTCGCGACCTGTTGAACGATTCGTTCAGCAACATCTATGTGAACGATGAGAACACATACGAGGAGGTACGCAAGTACGTTTCACTCATCTCCCCGGAACAGGAGAAGATAGTGAAGCTCTACAAGGAAAAGACTCCGATCTTTGACCATTTCGAGGTCACCAGACAGATCAAGAGTTCCTTTGGAAAGGTGGTACCTATCAAACAGGGGGCATATCTTGTGATCGAGCACACGGAAGCATTGCACGTAGTTGACGTGAACAGCGGTACCCGCTCGAAGAACAAGGAGCAGGAACAGAACACCTACGACGTCAACTGTTACGCTGCAGAAGAGATTGCACGCCAGATGAGGCTGCGAGACATGGGAGGCATCGTGATCGTCGATTTCATCGACATGGAGACGAACGAGCACAGAAACAACCTCTTCAAGTACATGCAGGAGCTCATGGCGACCGACAGGGCAAAGCACAACGTGCTGCCTCTTACCAAGTTCGGTCTTATGCAGATCACCCGACAGAGGGTGCGTCCGGCGACCGAGATCAACACCCAGGAAGTGTGCCCGGTATGTAACGGAACAGGTAAGATTTCTTCGAGCGTCGTGATTGACGAGACCATCGAGCGCAAGCTCTCAGGCCTTGTGTCAGAAAACCCAGACAGGTCTCTCACTCTCAAGGTCAGCCCGATACTCGGTGCCTACCTGAAGAAGGGATTGTTCAACTCCATCTACGCGAAGTGGAAGAAGAAGTACAAATGCGGACTCAAGATCGTGGAAGTCACCGACTTCACAGTCCTGCAGAATGAATTTTATGATGAAAATGGAGCCAAGCTTGATTAGCTTGGCTTCTTTTTTGTATATTTGTCAGCTGTATTTTTGCAGGTAGATAATGGCTAAGAAAAAGAAGACAGGCGTCGCGGTTGATCCCGAGTATCTCCGCAAGCAGAAGGCGGCACTTGTTCGCAAGAACCGTCAGGTCCTCTATTTCAACGACAGTGAGCTCGCTGCCATATCTGCGTACTGTGACAAGTTCAAGGTCCGTTCGAAGTCTTCTCTGCTCAGGGAGATCGTGATGGAGAAGATAATTTCGGAGCTTGAGGACAACCACCCAACCTTGTTTTAAATTTTAAAGAATATATTCCATGGAAAGAAGAGACTTCCTTATCAAGTCAGGTATTGCCGCTGCAGCCGTTGCAGTCGCACCTAAGACCCTCCTCGCAAACGAGTCTGCAGAGTATAGCCTCGCAGTACCACAGGGTGCGGTGAACGATTACAAGGTAACCAAGGACGAGACCAAGAACGGTATCCGCACCGTTGTTGCGACTCCTTCTGCAAAGGTTTGCTCAAAGCAGGTTGATATCGAGATCGATGCCAAGAACAAGACCATCGTCAGCTGCAAGTTCACTGGTGGTTGTCCAGGTAATGCTGTCGGCCTTTGCTCTCTCATCAAGGGTATGAAGGTTTCAGATGTCATCACTAAGCTCAAGGGTACTCCTTGCGCAAAGCGCGGTACCTCTTGCCCAGATCAGCTTGCAATGATCCTTGCATCACTCAAGTAAGATCCCGGCTCATCAAAGATTAACGGCGACCTCGGAAGAGGTCGCCGTTTTTTTACTTCAGTACCACTCTCTCGATTCTTCGAGGAACGGAGGTGAGTATCTCGTAAGGTATTGTGCCGAGGATTTCTGCGAGTTCGTTGACGCTCGGGTCCTTTCCGAAGATGGTCACTGTGTCGCCGACCTCTGCGTGGACGCCGGTTATGTCAAGCATGCACATGTCCATGCAGATGTTGCCTATGGTCGGGACTCTATGGCCGTTGAGCATGAAAGAACATTTTCCTCGTCCGAGGTGACGGTCGAGACCGTCAGCGTATCCCACAGGGATGGTGGCGATGGTAGTACCTTCTTCCGCGATCTTGCCCCATCTTCCGTATCCTATGCTGCCCTGACCTGGCTCGAGATGCTTGATCTGGAGAATCTTGCACTTGAATGATGCTACCGGAGCGAGCTTGACTCCAGGGACTGCGCTCACGCCGTATATGCCGATTCCGAGCCTGACCATGTCGAACTGATATTCGGTGAATCTTTCTATGCCGGCGGAGTTGAGCACATGGTACATCGGCTTGTATCCGAGACTTCCGCTGATTCTGTCTGCGTTCTCCTGGAACATCCTTATCTGTGCGAGGGTGTACTCATCCTCCTGAGGGTCGTCTGCGACCGAAAGGTGGGTGTAGATGGATTTCACACGTACGTATGGACAGTATCTGAGGTAGTCAAGCAGTTCCTCTATCTCCTCTGTCATGAAGCCCAGACGGTGCATGCCAGTGTCAAGCTTGAGATGGATAGGGAAGTTCTTGATTCTCCTCACTCTGAGAAGGTCGATGAGCGCCTTGAGGGTGTAGAGGTTAGGGATTCCGGGCTCGAGCTGGTAGTCGATTATTTCCTTGAAGAAGTCAGTTCCGGATGTGAGGACAAGGATAGGTGTCATGATGCCGCCCTTGCGCAGCTCCACGCCCTCGATAGGGAGTGCGACCGCGAGGTAGTCGGCGCCTTCGTCTCTCATCATCTTGGCGAACTCCAATGCACCGTGGCCATAGGCATTGGCCTTGACGAGCACAAGCATCTTGGTCGAAGGAAAGAGCTTCGACCTGAAGTACCTGTAGTTTTCACGGCAATTGGGGAGATTCAACTCCAACCTTGAGAAATCGTTGTTCTCCATCCTGGATTGTTGCTAGAGCATTATCGCTGCTGCGATCTTGTCTGCTGTCTGACGGTCCTTGAGGTAAGCCACGATCTCGAGACCGAAAGCTACCGCATGTCCTGCACCGCTGGCGGTGATGACTCTGCCGTCGGTGATTACTCCTGTTTTCCTGTAGCTTGCTCCTGCGGCTGGGATAGGTGCTTCCATTCCCGCGTAGCAGGTCATTTCCTTTCCGGCGAGCGTGCCTTCCTTCATCTTCGATGCGAGCACAAGTGCGGGAGCTGCGCATATCGCTGCCACCGCTCCGCCTTCTGCGTAGTGCGCGTTCATGAGCTTCATGAGCACTTCATTGGCCGCGAGATTGCTTGATCCGGGCATTCCGCCAGGGAAGATCATCACGTCCTCAGCGCTGGTACCTTCGGTCTCAACGACATGAAGGAACTCGCCGAAGTTGAGTTCTGCGAGCATCGGTACCCTGTGTGAGCTGGTGACGAAGTTGTCATCGTTGAGGCATACTGTCTTGACCGGTACGCCTGCCCTTACGAGCATGTCATAAGGTGCGAGAGCCTCGGTTTCTTCGAAACCGTCAGCCAGAAAGATATAGACTCCTTTCATAAGAAAAATGCTGTTGAGATACCAGGATTCGAACCTGGACTAGAGGAACCAAAATCCCATGTGCTACCTTTACACCATATCTCAATTCCGTTGACAAAGATAGTTAAACTTTCGTTGAAAGAAAAAGTTTGTTAAATTCGCGGCCGTATTATAAAATGACAACTATGGCAGATGTACAATTCTGGACGATTATCCCGTTCATCATCATGCTCCTGGTCATTGCAGTGGCTCCTCTCACTGTAGAGAAGTTCTGGGAAAGCAATCTCCACAAGCTGTATGTGACGCTTGCAATCGCCGTTCCAACCGCGATCCTGCTCGTATGCATTGGTCTCGGTGAGAATCTCGTTCATCAGATTCTCTTCGATTACGTACCATTCATCATCCTGCTTCTCGCGCTTTTCGTCGTGACCGGAGGTATCAACATCCGTGGTGATATCGCGGCTACTCCAGTGGTGAATACGGTAATCCTCGGCGTAGGATTCCTTCTCGCATCCATCATCGGTACCACCGGAGCTGCAATGCTCCTTATCCGTCCTCTTCTCGAGATCAACCAGCAGAGGACAAGGAAGGTTCACACGGTGCTCTTCTTCATCGCGCTCGTCGCTAACTGCGGTGGTATCCTTACCCCGCTCGGAGATCCACCTCTCTTCCTTCTCTACCTCAGGGGTGCTCCATTCACCTGGTTCTCCAGCCTCGTGCCTCAGTGGGCTACCGCAGGCGTGATCCTTCTCGTGCTCTACAATATCGTCGATACAATCCAGTACAAGAAGGAGCCTATCCATGCAATTGCAAAGGATAACGCGGAGACTACTCCTATCACCATGAGCGGTGGAATCAACTTCATCTACATCATGCTCATCGTGGCGTCTGTGATCTTCCTCAACGAGGGCTTCATTCCTATCATGGGCGAGCACGATTGCCCTATCTACATCAAGTTCCTCAGGGAGTACGCGCTCATCGCAATCATCCTCCTTTCTCTCTTCACTACGAAGAAGGAAGTGCGTGAACTCAACAAGTTCTCATGGGAGCCTATCCTCGAGGTCGCAATCCTCTTCGTGGGTATCTTCACCACCATGACTCCAGCACTGATCTACCTCAACGCAAATGCTGCGTCTCTCGGTCTCGACCAGCCATGGCAGTTCCTCTACTGCACAGGTGTGCTCAGCTCGTTCCTTGACAATGCTCCGACGGCAGTAGCGTTCCATACCGTGGCTTCTGGTCTTCCTATTGCAGAGGGTACTGACGTCGTCGCAGGCATATCAGAGTCCATCCTCGAGGCAATCTCTGTGGGTGCAGTATTCTTCGGCGCAATGACCTATATCGGCAACGGCCCTAACTTCATGGTCAAGTCCATCGCCGAGCAGAGCGGAGTGAAGATGCCAGACTTCTTCGGCTACATCCTGAAGTTCTCCCTCATCGTACTCCTCCCAGTGTACGTGATCGTACAGCTTCTCTACGTATAACGCAACTGACTCAGTGTCAGCCAGATAACAGACGGACGGCTCCCCCGGAAAGGGGAGCCGTCCGTTCGTCATATCACTGATTGTCAGTGTTTTGCTATCTCTTTGCGCGGAAGAATTCCGTCACGAGCGATGAACACTCATCGGCGAGGATGCCGCTGCAGACCTCCGTCTTTGGGTGCATGAGGGAAGGGGAGAAACGAGTGTAGCCGCGCTTGGGGTCCGCTGCTCCGTATACGACCCTACCTACCTGACACCAAGCTATCGCACCGGCGCACATGGGACATGGCTCAACGGTCACGTAGAGCGTGCAGTCGGTGAGGTACTTTCCGCCGAGCGCGCTTGTTGCTGCGGTGATGGCTAGCATCTCAGCATGGGCGGTGGGGTCGTGGAGGCATTCGGTCATGTTATGTCCCCTTGCTATGACCTCACCTTCTTCCCTGGTGCCAGGTCCATGGCATACGAGTACGGCGCCGATTGGCACCTCGTCCTCCTCTGCTGCGGCCATAGCCTCAGCGAGCGCTTCGCGCATGTATCTTTCGTCAAGTGTCATAGCTGTCTGTTTTCCGCAAATGTAACAAAAAAAGAGACCGATTGAACTCTCAACCGGTCTCCTGTTATTTCTTCCGTGCTGGATTATTCTGCTGGAGAAATTGCGCCCATTGGGCAAACGCCTGCGCAAGTACCGCAGTCTACACATGCATCAGCGTCGATGCAATAGATGTCACCTTCCTTGATTGCACCCTGAGGGCACTCGCCTGCACATGTTCCACATGCTACGCAGTCGTCTGAAATCTTGTAAGCCATAATTCTTTATTGTTTTATTGTGGTTAATTTCTTTCGGCTTCCTTTTTGTAATACTTAGGATAGCGAGACAAATTTATGCCTTTTATTTGAATTATCAAACATCAAAAGAAGTATCTTTGCAGCCATGAAACGTATCTCAACAATCCTTACCGCGGCATTCCTGCTCATTTCCTCACTCACAGGAGCCCAGAATACATTCGGCGACATCGTGTCTTTCAATGAGACCGTACATAATTTCGGCGAGGTCCAGCTCGTTGACGGAGCGGTCAGCTGCAGCTTTACCGTAACCAACATAAGCAACAAGCCTGTTGCCATCCTGAGCGTTGTGAGCTCTTGCGGATGTACCGACGTGGATTGGACCAAGGAGCCTCTTGCCCCTGGAAAGAGCGGCACTATCAGCGCAACCTACAGCAACGACGAAGGCCCTTATCCTTTCGACAAGACCCTCACTGCGTATTTCTCAGGCATGAACAAGCCAGTGATACTCAGACTCAGGGGTGTATCCGTACAGAAGAAGGAGACTCTCGAGAAGGCATATCCTATCCATCTTGGCAACTTCGCCCTGAAGGAGACTGAGCTCAAGTGCGGCAACCTAGAGCAGGGCGGAACCATGTACGAGGAGATGCTCGTTGCGAACATCGGCAAGACTGACCTGAAGGTCGATTTCAAGGATGTGGATCCTGATCTTACCATCAAGGTGAGCCCTAATCCTATTCCTGCCGGCGCGACTGCAAGACTTCAGTACAGCGTGAAGGCAAATCGCAGCAAGTGGGGTAAGAACTGGTACTATGCGACTCCTGTCGTCGCTGGCAAGTCACAGAAGAAGCTTGCGATCTGGGCGGTGACCAAGGAGAACTTCTCTGGCATGACCAAGGCCGAGAAGGATAACGCCTCTCGTCCGATGTTCGATTCCAGCACTTATAACTTTGGTACGGTGAAGGCTGGGAAGAAGATCGAAGCAAGCTTTACCGTAAATAACAAAGGTAAGAGCGAGTTCAAGGTATATAAGGTTGATTCAGACGGCAAGGGTGTCAGCAACGGAGCGTTCCCTGTCGTAGCTGCCGGAGGCAAGGCTACATGGAAATGTACCCTCGATACTACCGGTTACCCTAAGGGTGAGGCTCTGGTGATCCTTACCCTCATAACAAACTCGCCGAACAGGCCACTCGTGACCCTGTTCCTTACCGGAATGATCGAATAAATGATTTCTGTGGCAGAATTATTCTTTGACTCATTTCTGAATGCGATCCTCATCTCCGGCCTGGTGGTCGTGATGATGATGATGATCGAATCACTCAACATAGAATCACGGGGCGGCCTGTTCGGCGGCCTTAGGAAGAGTCGTGTGGGGCAGGTGCTCTGTGCGGCCCTTCTTGGCTCGATGCCTGGCTGCATGGGCGGATTCGCGGTGGTCTCTCTCTATACTCATGGACTCATGTCCTTCGGTGCCCTGGTAGCGATGATGATCGCTACTGCCGGAGATGAGTCTTTCGTGATGCTGGCGATGATACCGAAGGACGCGATGTGGATACTGGTGCTGACCTTCGGCATCGCGGTGCTTACTGGAATCATCGTCGACCGATTCTATAAGAAGCCGCTCCAGACCCACTGCGGCGAGGAGTTCACCGTACATGACGCTGACTGCTGCGAACATGAACATGACCATCACCACGAGGCGGAGTGCGAACATGAGCACCATCATGGTCGCCACTTCACATGGAAGCGTGCCCTTATGTTCATCGGTGTGGGACTTTTTCTCGCAGCACTGGGATTCGGACTGCTGGAACACGAACATGAGGAGGAAATTGCCGAAGTCGCTACTACCGGCGGAATCAACCTGCTGAGCGAGGACTGGATGAACGTTCTTTTCGCCTTCCTTGGCGTCCTGGTGCTTGGCGTGCTAATCTTCGCGTCCGACCATTTCGTGGAGGAGCATCTCTGGAGACATATAATAGTAAAGCATCTTCCTACCATATTTGCATGGACATTCGGAGTGCTGTTTGCTCTCAGTCTCGTGCTGACTTTCCTCGATATAGAGGAATGGATAGTGAGCAATACCTTGCTGATGATACTGCTTGCTGCAGTCGTGGGTATCATACCTGAATCAGGACCTCATCTTGTATTCGTTACGCTCTATGCTTCGGGTATCTTGCCTCTTCCTGTACTTCTAGCAAGCTGTATCGCTCAGGATGGACATGCAGGTCTCCCTCTTCTTGCAGAGAGCAAGAGGAGTTTCGTGTTTGCCAAGTTGATAAATTGTGTGCTTGCCGTCGCCGTGGGTGTGGTGGCGATGCTGCTGGTGCCCTAAAGCTTGCTGAACTGGGCACGGATAAGCGGCCAGATTGGATGCTCGAGGAATGAGGCTGACGGGGTGGCAATGATATCCTTGCCGTTTCTCGAAACCGTCATGTCGGCACCTTCTACAGGAGTGAGCATGATCGCTACAGCGGTCTTAGGCAGTATGCTGTAGATATAGGGGAGAAGCTTGGTGGAGATTTCCGGAAGCAAGTCCTGATCAACGGCCATGCGTATGAGCTTGAGAGAACTTATCTCGTCGAAACTGCTGAAGATGGCTTCTAGCTCCTGGTAGCTTGCGACTATGTTCTGGGCATAAGCCTTGAAGACCTGGCCTTGGGCAGTGAGTTCGACAGATCCGCGCTTTCTTTCGAAGAGCTTTACGTCGAAGGCTTTCTCGATCTCGGATATGTTCTGGCTGACAGCTGGCTGTGATATGCCCAACTTGCGGGCGGCGGCAGTGAAACTGCCCTCGTTCGCGGCTGATAGAAACACTTTAATCCTGAAATCTTCGAACATGTTGACAAATTTAGCAAAGAAAGGCTTACATTCGTATGTTTTTTTGCCATGAACGTGTAATAAACCGGCATGAGGCTGCGTCTAACATGCAGATGTTTGAAATAATATACCTACAATAACATGAAAAGAATTATCATCTCAGCAATCGCTCTTGTCGCATCGACATTTGCCTTTGCCCAGACTCCGCTCCCAAACGATCCTGAAGTTCGTGTCGGAAAGCTTGAGAACGGTCTTACCTATTACATCCGACATAACGACAAGCCTGCCGAGAGGGCAGACTTCTATCTCGTTTCCAATGTCGGCGCTATCCAGGAAGGCCCTGGCCAGGACGGTCTTGCCCATTTCCTCGAGCACATGTGCTTCAACGGACTCAAGAATCTTCCTGGAAAGCAGATGCTTGAGTACCTCCAGGGTATCGGCGCATCTTTCGGTGGCAACATCAACGCTTCTACCGGTGTGGAGGTTACCCAGTACATGCTCAACAACATTCCTATCGTGCGCGAAGGCGTAGTTGATACTTGCCTCCTCGTGATGCATGACTATTCTCACTTCGTGGTGAACGACCCTGTAGAGATTGACAATGAGAGGGGAGTCATCCTCGAGGAGAAGAGGACACGCAACACCGCAAGCTGGAGAATGTTCGAGCAGAGTGCACCTTATCTCTATGGTGACACTAAGTATGCGACCACCAACATCATCGGTTCAGAGGAAAATCTCAAGACCTTCAAGCCAGAGACTCTCGTGGACTTCTATCAGACATGGTATCGTCCGGACAATCAGGCTGTGATCGTAGTCGGTGACATTGATGTGGACCAGATCGAGGCAAAGCTCGTGAAGCTCTTTGCAGATATCCCGGCTCCTGTCAACCCTCGTCCTAAGGAGGTGATCCTCATTCCGGACAACGTAGACCCAATCATCGGTGTCCTTACTGACGCGGAGCTTACCAATAACGAGTTCGAGATAATCTGGAAGCGTCCTGCAATCCCAGAGGAGCTCAACAATACCGATCAGGTGTTTGTCCTCGACCTTATCGACGATATCATGTCTCTCGTGATGTCAGAGAGGTTCAATGACATCACATCGAAGCCTGGTGCGCCATTCTTCAGTGCCCAGCTCGGAAACGGTAACCTCGTGGAAAGCTGCGATGCTCTCATGGGCGCGCTCGTGTACGAAAATGGTAAGGATAAGGAAGCTCTCACTGCCTTCATGTATGAGGTGGAGAAGCTTAAGAGATATGGTGTGACCGAGGCCGAGTTCCAGCGTGCGAAGGACAACCTTCTCTCATATTTCGAGAAGGCGGCAGAAGGTGCAGAGAGCCGCAAGAACCCTGATTTCATCAGGCCTCTCATCAAGGCTTTCACCGACAATGACCATTTCATGACCCCTGCAGACACATATCAGCTCGCGCAGATGGTTCTCGGTCAGCTCAGCGCTGCTGCCGTCAATCAGGTCATACCTCAGTACATCACTGACGAGAACATGGTTGTTCTCTTGGAGGGCGTCTCTACTGCAGAGCATCCTACCGATAAGGAGATCAACGACATCATCATGGCATCACGTTCCGCTGAGGTCGAAGCTCCTGCAGAGGAGGAGAGCGGACTCGAACTTCTTGACGCAAGCAAGCTCAAGGGCGCTAAGCTCAAGGGGGGAAAGCCTACCATCGCAGGTGCGACTGAGTATATGCTCAAGAATGGCGTACGTGTGGTAGTGCTTCCTACTGACTATAAGAAGGACGAGGTCGTAATCAAGCTCGTGAAGTCAGGTGGAGAGTCTACCATCGCTACAGAGGACCTTTACTCATTCGAGGACAACATCTGGAGCCTCTATCTCCAGAATACAGGTCTTGGTCAGTACAGCTCAAACGAGGTGAACAAGATCCTTGCAGGCAAGAATGCCCATGCAAATCCTGTAATCAATCTCACCAACCACGGAATCAACGCTTCCGCAGCTCCTAAGGACATCGAGACTGCGTTCCAGCTCATGTACATGTTCTTCATGCAGCCTCGCTTCGATGCAGATGAGTTCCAGATCGGTATCGACCGCATCAATGCAGTCCTTCCTAACATGGAGTCAGACCCTATGTTCCAGCTCCAGAAGAGGATCCCTGAGGACATCTATGGCGGCAATCCACGCCGTTTCATGATCAGTGAGGATGTTGTCGCAAAGGCTAGCATCGAGCATCTCGAGAAGGCATATCGTTCTCTCTTCAATGACGCAGCAGGTGCTACTGTATATGTAGTCGGAAACGTGGATATGGCTCAGCTCAAGCCTCTCCTCGAGAAGTATATCGGTTCTCTTCCTAAGGGCAAGAAGGCAAGCTCATGGGTAGATGACGGTGCACGCTTCCGCAGCGGTGAGTTCAAGGATCACTTCTCTGTTCCAATGACAACACCTAAGGCCAGCGTCATCCAGGTATACAGCGCAAATGTTCCTGCTACCGTGGAGAATCGACTTCTCCTCAACGCTGTAAGCTATGTGCTCGACATGACCTACGTCAATACTCTCCGTGAGGAGGAAGGCGGTACCTATGGAGCATCTGTGTCACAGGAGTTCATCCGTCGTCCTTACGAGCTCGCTCTCATCCAGGTATATTTCGATACCAATACCGAGCAGGCAGCCGCACTCGAGGCTCTCGTAGAGAAGGGGCTCAGGGAACTTGCCGAGAACGGTCCTTCAGACGAGTTCTTCGGACGTACCATTGAGCGCTTCAAGACCGCTCTCCCACAGAGCCGTATCACTAACAGCTACTGGATGGGCGTACTCAACAGCTACTATGAGTATGGTGAGAACACCGATCTCGAGCAGGAGGCTGCAATCAACGCTCTTACCAAGGAGAAGATCGCAGGCATGGCGAAGACCCTTCTCGAGTCAAAGAACTATATCGAGATCGAGATGATGCCGGCTGAGTAGCCATTATACCTTATAATATATGTCATCTGGAAGCGTCGGCTTCCGGATGACATTAAAAAATAAGAGGTCGACCGTTTGTGGTCGACCTCTTATTTGTTATATCGAAGTCAGAATTACTTCGCGAGTCTCTTGTAGGTCTCGAGACGGATCTTAGCGAATTCCTCGGTCTTCTGGAGGAGCTCACCAGCTCTGTCAGGGAACATCTTGTAGAGTGATGCGAAACGAACCTCACCCTTGAGGAAGTCCTGGAACTTGGTCCAGTCTGGCTCCTTGCTGTCAAGAGCGAATGGGTTCTGGTCGGTACCCGCGAGTGCAGGGTTGTACGTGTCGCGGTGCCAGTAACCGCAATCGACAGCGAGCTTCGCCTCCTTCTGGCTGAGACCCATTCCTGCCTTGAGGCCATGGTTGATACATGGAGCGTAAGCGATGATGAGTGATGGACCATCATAAGCCTCAGCCTCACGCACTGCCTTGATGAACTGTGCAGGGTTAGAGCCCATTGCAACCTGTGCAACGTATACGTAACCGTAGCTCATAGCCATCATACCAAGGTCTTTCTTGCGAACCTTCTTACCTGAAGCGGCGAACTTAGCGATTGCGCCGGCAGGAGTAGACTTAGATGACTGTCCACCGGTGTTAGAGTAAACCTCGGTGTCGAGTACGAGGATGTTCACGTTCTCGCCAGATGCGAGTACATGGTCGAGTCCGCCGTATCCGATATCGTAGCTTGCACCGTCACCACCGATGATCCACTGGCAGCGTGCAGGGATGAAGTGCTTGTACTCGAGGAGAGCCTTGCAAGTGTCGCAACCGCAAGCCTCCATGAGTGGAACGAGAGCGTCAGCAACCTCACGGGTGATAGCTGCATCCTCCCTGTTCTCAAGCCACTTGGTGAAGAGTGCCTTCATCTCGTCTGAGCAGCATGAGCAGCTGAGACCCTTCTCCATGAGGCCTGCAACGGTAGCACGAGCGCGGTCAGAACCGAGCTTCATACCGAGGCCGAACTCGCAGAAGTCCTCGAAGAGTGAGTTAGCCCAAGCTGGACCGTGGCCCTGTGCGTTGGTGCAATATGGTGATGCTGGGAATGAAGCACCGTAGATTGATGAGCAACCGGTAGCGTTGGCGATCATCATGTGGTCACCGAAGAGCTGGGTGAT
>JAKSJQ010000017.1 GCA_024402115.1 Bacteroidales bacterium
GCATATGCGCTTGACTTGTCCTTGTTGATGATCCATGAACCATCCTCCTGGTTTCTGGTGAATACGAGGTCATAGCCCTCTACACCATACCAGCCGCTGATAGTGTACTCAGCCTCAGCTGCGCCGGTGTAAGAGATGGTAGCGTATGTCTTGGTAGCCTCACCGTCGATGAAGATCTCACCATCAGCTGACCACGCGAATGACATGTCAGGATCCGGTACCCATGGATCTGGTTCCGGTGCCTTGTAGTCACCGAACTCAACACGGTAACCGCACCACTGATCGTCGAAGTTGGTTGTCCAGAAATCGATGTAACCACCGGTAGGATCGATGACACCGTACTCGTAGCTGCCACCGTCACCGTAGAAGATGTTGTAATCCTTAGCCTTTCCACCGAGACCGTGTGCAAGGTTGAAGTCAGGACGTGATCCGATAGGACCTGATGTATCGATTGCCTGACCCTCGACCGGCTTCATGTTCTTCATGCCGTAGTCAAATGCGAAAGGATAGGTTCCTTCGAACTTGGTCATGTCGAAATAGAAGTCGAAGCCCTCTGCACCGCAGTATGAAGTGATCACGAAGTGACCGGTACCCTTCTCAAGACCAAAGGTGATGTTAGAGATGTTCCACTTGTCGTCACCTGAGTAGAACCATGCCTTACCAGGCTGCACCCACTCATAATCGATGATGATAGGATCGTCGGTAGTGATCTTTGCCTCACCCGGGATAGATGCGCAGAGAGTCTTTGATGCCTCGGCAGTAGGAACCGCAGACACATAAACAGAGAATTCAGAGCTGAACTTGAGGCCCTTTACGACCAGGCTGTTCTCAGTGGTCTCACCCTTTGCCACAACGTAGCCTGCTGGGTTGAGGACCTTGTAGGTATACTGACCGGCATTGTCAACTGCAGTCCAGTAGAAAGAGATGGAGTTTGCAGTCACTTCGCCAGCGGTGATGACCGGAGTCTCGAGCGGAGTCTTGCCATCCTTGGTGAAAGCTTCTTCCACCGTACAAGATGCGAGGCTGAATACGCCTGCAACCGCCAAGATGAGTGATAATATCTTTTTCATGTTATCGACCTATTAAATTATTCAAGGCAAATAGAGACGTCTCCGAAAGGATTCTGATCACCGTTTGGCCAGTAAGTAGAATTGATGTTCGGATTGTTGTTGATCTCGTTGGTAGGAATCTGGTATACGAAACGCCATGACCTTGCAGGTACAGGAGTCTTGCCACCGAAGTTGCTGTGGTTACCCTCACGGGTGATGCCCCTCTGGAGACGGATGAGGTCGAACCATGCGAAGCCCTCACCATAGAGCTCCTTGCGGCGCTCGGTCACGATCTCCTCGATAAGGCTTGAACCGATAGTCTGGGTTGCAGTTGCGTTGCGGAGAGCGCGGAGCTCGTTGAGGAGAGAAGCGGCAGTACCGTCGTCACCCATGTGAGCCTTGGCCTCAGCCTCGATGAGAAGCATCTCGTCTGAACGCATGAACACGAAGTCACCGGTAAGGTCTGAAGTGTCATAGAACTTGTTTGAGCAGTGGAGACCTACGTCCTCCTTCCACCAGATCTGCTTTCCGCGGATATCGTCAGCGCTGAAGAGCTCTGCGAACTTGTCGTTGAGGTAGAAGCAGTTGAATGACCAGAAGTCACCACCGTCACGAGAGATGTAGTTGGTCCACATTGCGAATGGGCCGTAGTCACCGTTTGCCTCGAGAGTATGCTCTGCATCAACCATCATACCCCACATCCATGAGCGGGTGTCGATGTTGTTGAAACCTGCATCCCAATCCTCGGCTGAGGTGAGAGGATAGCCTGCGCGTGCCTTTGAAGCGTAATCAGCAGCCTTTGACCAATCGTTCATCACGAGATATACACGTGCGAGGAGACCCTGTGCGACGCTCTGATCGAAGTGGTTCTTCGCTGACCTTGACTGACCTGCAAGAAGCTTCTCTGCAGAGGTAAGGTCAGAGATGATCTGATCATAGGTCTCATCGATGGTACCTCTACCCTTTCCTTCAGTCTGGTCAGTAGTAGGTTCGGTATAGATTGGAACACCAGGCATGTTCCTCTCATGTGCGAGGACATAGGTGTGCTGATAGTACTGTGCGAGGTTGAAGTAGCACCATCCTCTCATTGCATAGGCTTCACCCATGACACCGGCAATCTCTGCTTCGGTGACACCTTCGATCTGAGGAGTGTAGGCGATGATGCTGTTGAGGTTGTTGATGATGTTGTAATAGTAGAACCAGAGAGCTGATGACTTGAAGATGTCCCCTCTCTGATGGCCCCACATGTTGTAGTCGTAGCCGTACCATCCACCGTTCACGATGATATCCTCACCGTCAACGTCGTTGGCAAGAATCTGAGCCACCCAGCCCTGGGTATCAGGACGTCCGCCACCGCCATAGCTGAAAGCAAGGAGGTTGTAGCAGCCGTTGAGGGCAGCCTGCGAACCCTTCACTGAAAGGAACACCTGGTTGTCTGATACGGAGCTCGAAGGATTTGTTGTGAGCCAATTCTCACATGAGACAGCGGTCATCAATGACGCCGCAGCCATTATTGCATAAAATATCTTTTTCATATTCTTTTCTCCCATGCTTTAGAATGTAACCTGAACACCGAAAGTGACGTTCTTGGTGGTAGGGAACCTGTTGCTGGTAGTACCTGATACACTCTGCTCAGGATCGGTACCACGCTTTGCAGCTGAACCGAAGGTGAGAAGGTTGTCACCCTGTACGAAGAATCTGAGCTGATCCATGTGCATCTTGTCGAGGGCCTTCCTAGGAAGAGTGTAACCGAGGGTCACGTTCCTGAGACGGAGGAATGAGTTGTTGTAGAGATACTTGTCTGAGAAGGTATCCTGTGCATTCTTGTTCAGGCGTGGGAGCGGCGCGTTAGGGTTCTCAGGAGTCCAGGTCTTGCTGAGTGCATCTGGATGGAGTGAGAAACCGGTACGGTAGTTGACCATCTGTGAGTAGTCGGTATCATAGAGGAGACCGCCGATGCTGTAGTAGAGCATGATTGAGAGGTCTACACCATAGAATCTGAAGTTGTTGGTGAAACCACCGAACACTGCAGGAAGCGAGCTTCCGAGATACTGCTTCTGATCGTCGCTGGTGACGTCAGAGGTGCTCTCGGTAAGGATGCGATCTACGATGACCTGCTTGCCGTTCTCGTCAGTATCGAAGATGTTCCTCCAGTACTGGTCGTTACCGTTGGCAGGGTTGACACCTGCATACTTTGCACCCCAGAAGTTGTAGCGGCTCTGACCCTCTCTCCACTTGAATACGCCGGCGTTGATCTCAGCCTGTGGAAGGCTTGTGATGACGTTCTCATAGTGGGTGAGGTTGAAGTTCATGTTCCACTGGAAGTTCTGGTTGTTGAATACAGCGTAGTCGAGATTGACCTCGACACCATAGTTGGATACGTCACCGATGTTGCGGTCAACACCACCGAAACCGGCTGAAGGTGCCATAGGCATGGTGAAGAGGAGGTCCTTTGACTGCCTGTCGAAGAACTCGACGCGACCGGTGAGCTTGCGGAAGAGAGCGAAGTCGATACCTACGTTGAGCTGGAGGTTGGTCTCCCACTTGAGGCCGTTGTTAGGAAGACGTGAGATTACGACACCGGCGTTGTTGAGATCGTTGTAACCGGTAGCGTAGAGACCCTGGTAGCAGTACCATGAGTTGAGGCCGTCGTTACCGACTGCACCGTAAGAAGCCTTGAGCTTGAGGTTGTCGATCCATCTTACATCCTTGAGGAAATCCTCGTTGTTGATACGCCATGAAGCACCTGCTGACCAGAACATACCCCAGCGTGACTGAGGAGAGAACCTTGAAGTCGCGTCTGAACGGAGAGATGCTGATACATAGTACTTGTCAGCATAGTCGTACTCGAGACGGCTGAAGAATGAGAGGAGGCGGTACTTGTCGGTGTATGAGCTTGAGTCCACTGAGGTGGCAGCTGAGCTGAGCTCGGTGAGACCTGCGAATGGGAAGCCCTTCCTTGAAGCTGAAAGACCGGTGACATCACGCATGTAGCTCTCCTGACCGAGGAGGATGCCGAGATTGTGCTGACCGAAAGCGCGGTTGAAGGTGAGGAGGTTGGTCCAAGTGGTAGCGACGTTCCTGTCGTATGACTTGTATGCGTTACCACCCTCACCGGCGGTGTAGCCGTATTCAGCACTTGCATAGCTGTCGTACTTGCTGATGTAGTAGTCGATAGAGATGGTGCTGCGGAAGTTGAGACCAGGGATGATCTGGAAATCAACATAGTTACGCGTAGAGATCTGGTCTGCGGTAGACTTGTTGTTGTTGTAGGCTGCGTCAGCGAGGACGTTCCAACCTGCCCAACCTGCGTTGTCGAGACCGTAGTTGTAGATGTAGTTGCCTGCACCGTCCTTTGCATATGCGCCAGTGTTGTAGTCATACTGGTAGATGCTGTTCACGGTAGGGACGGTACGGAGGAACCATACAACGCTGTCACCTGCTGGAGAGTCGGTGACGCTGTGTGAGAATGAGGTGTTCGATCCTACCTCGAGCCAAGGCTTAACCTTGGTAGAGACGTTCGAACGGCCTGAGATACGGTCGAACTCCTGAGTTGTGAAGATACCCTTGTCGTTGAGGTAACCTGCAGAGAAGAAGTAGTTGGTCTCACCCTTCTTGCCACTGAAGTCGACGTTGTACTCCTGACGAGGACGTGACCTCATGGTCTCGTGCCTCCAGTCACCGTACCAGAGGAGATCCTTGTCTGTTACGAGAAGGTTTCCGTTTCCGTCGATGATGTTCCTGGTTGCCCAAGGGAGAATCTTGATTTCGTTAGGGGTGACGATTGCAGCCTGCGCACCAGCCTCTTCAGGTGACATGCCTGAATCGATGTTGGCATTGTAGAGTGAGCGCCAGGTAACCTCTGCGAACTCGCCAGGATTGAGCTGACGTGGGAGCGGAACTGCGAGAGATGCAAAACCAACAGTCGCACGGAAGCTTACCTTGCCGTTCTCGTTCTGACCCTTCTTGGTGGTGATCACGATGACACCGTTGGCTGCACGTGAACCGTAGAGAGCGGTTGCAGATGCATCCTTGAGGACAGTCATCGACTCGATGTCAGAAGGAGCGATAGCGTTGATGTAACCTGAGTAAGCGACACCGTCGACAACGTAGAGAGGGCTGCTGGATGCGTTCATGGAACCGATACCACGGATGGTGATGGAACCAGAGTCACCAGGCTGACCGCTGTTGTTGATGACCTGTACACCGGCAGAGAGACCCTGGAGGGCCTGAGTGACGTTGGAAGTGGCGATCTTCTGGAGATCCTCCTTCTTGACGACAGATGCTGAACCGGTGAAGGATGTCTTCTTTCCCTGACCGTAAGCGATGACCATGGTCTCGTCGAGCATGAGGGCATCAGGCTCGAGAGCGATGTTGAGGACGTCCGACTTGCCGATGGTGGCATTGTAGTCCCTGAAACCGAGGTTCATCACTAAGAGTGAAGTCGACTTTTCAGATACATTGATCTTGAAATTACCGTCGAGATCAGTGATGGCGAACTGACCAGTAGTCTTGTCCTGAAGTGTGGCACCTACGAGAGGTGAACCGTCAGCAGCAGACTTGACTGATCCGGTCAAAGTTCTTGTCTGAGCGCTCGCAGCGACTGAGAACAGTACAACTGCGAGAATTCCGAGAATGAACTTCTTCATAATTAATTTGGTTTGATAATAATAAGTCTGCTCGCAATTTACGAATAATAATCGGATAAACCATAAGACCGCTCCAAATATTTATAAAAAATTTTAAAAATTAGTTGAACACGGACTTCCCCGACGCGCAAATCATAGTAAAACATACCATTACAGCGGAAAAACGTGACAGCTGACACAAAAAAAGACCGGGACTCTGAGTCCCGGTCTTCTATTCTGATGTTTCAGATTCTTACTTGAGTGAAGCGAGGCAGGCTGCGACGTTCTTCTCAATCTGCTCTGCGGTGTACTCCACGCGCTCGAACTTCTCGCCCACGATGTTCTCGTAGAGCTCGACGTAACGGTCTGTGATGCCGTTCACAACCTCCGGAGTCATCTCTGGAACCTTCTGTCCCTCCTGACCCATGAAGCCGTTGGCCATGAGCCACTCGCGCACGAACTCCTTCGAGAGCTGCTTCTGGTGCTCACCCTTCGCGAGACGCTCCTCGTAACCCTCAGCGTAGAAATAGCGTGAAGAGTCAGGAGTATGGATCTCGTCCATGAGATAGATCTGGTCGCCGATCTTGCCGAACTCATACTTGGTGTCCACGAGGATGAGGCCCTGCTTTGCAGCGATCTCCGTTCCCCTCTGGAAGATGGCGCGGGTGTACTGCTCGAGCTTCTCGTAATCCTCGCGGGTTGCGAGACCGGATGCGATGATCTCCTCCTTTGAGATGTCCTCGTCGTGACCCTCTGCCGCCTTTGAGGTAGGAGTGATGATAGGCTCAGGGAACTTCTGGTTCTCCACCATACCCTCTGGCATCTCCACACCGCAGATGGTGCGCTTGCCGGCCTTGTACTCTCTCCACGCATGGCCTGAAAGGTAGCCGCGGATGACCATCTCGACCTTGAAAGGCTCGCACTTGAGACCCACGGTCACTGCAGGATCCGGAACTGCGACCTTCCAGTTAGGAAGGATGTCAGCAGTCGCATCGAGGAACTTCGCTGCGATGCGGTTGAGTACCTGACCCTTGTAAGGAATACCCTCAGGAAGGACGACGTCGAACGCTGAGATACGGTCCGAAACGACCATCACGAGATACTTGTCGTCGATATCGTACACGTCACGTACCTTGCCGACATATTTGCTTTTCTGTCCATCGAAATGGAAATCTGACTTTACGAGTGCTTTCATTGGTGATTACTGTTAAAACGGCTGCGAATTTAATCAAAAAACCGGAGATACGCACTTACGGTCCTCCGGTTTTTCATTATTTCTGATACTTCTTCTAGAGAAGAATCTTTCTGAGATTGTCGATCATGTCACGGACCATCGCGTCGAGGTCGAACTTAGGCTTCCAGTCCCACTCGGCGCGGGCGCAGCTGTCGTCCATCTTGTTAGGCCATGAATCAGCGATCGCCTGGCGGACAGGATCCACCTCGTAGCGCACCTTGAGGCTCGGGATGTACTTCCGTATGGCTGCGAAGAGCTCCTCCGGTTCGAAGCTCATAGCCGCGATGTTGAATGCATTGCGGTGCACGAGCCTGGTCGGGTCAGCGTTCATAAGGTCGACAGCACCGTCGAGTGCGTCAGGCATGTACATCATGTCCATGTAGGTGCCGGGAGCGATAGGACACACGAACTCCTCGCCCTTCACCGCAGCGTAGAACACCTCCACTGCATAGTCGGTGGTGCCGCCGCCAGGGAGAGTGGTGTATGAGATGAGGCCCGGGAAGCGCACAGCCCTTGTGTCGACACCGAACTTGGTGTAGTAATAGTCGCTGAGAAGCTCGCATGCGACCTTTGTCACGCCGTACATCGATGTAGGACGCTGGATTGTGTCCTGAGGGGTGTTGTCACGGGGAGTGCTCGGTCCGAATGAGCCGATGGAGCTCGGGGTGAACACTGCACATCCGTTCTCGCGTGCAACCTCGAGGATGTTGATCAGACCGTTCATCTGGATATCCCATGCAAGGAGAGGCTTGCGCTCTGCAGTTGCAGAAAGGATAGCTGCGAGATTATATATGGTGTCGATTGAATACTTCTTGACTACGCTGGCGATCTGCTCTCTGTCGCATACGTTAACGACTTCTGCGGGTCCGCTCTCGAGGAGAACACCTTTGGGTTCCGCGCCTGGAATATATCCGGCGACTACGGTGCATCCCTTCTTTCTGAGCTTCATGGTGAGCTCAGAGCCAATCTGGCCGGTCGAGCCTATTACAAGTACATTGGTCATGTTCTGAAGTGTATTTAAACCGGCCGCAAATATAGGTCAAATTATGGAATAACGGCAATTTTCTTACAATATATTATCACGATTACGAGTTTATTATATTTTTGTAACACAATAATGTAGAAATATAGTTTTTTACTGACAATTTTTAATTGTAGATTTGCAGAATAATAACATACAATCACACATAATAGACCATGTACGGAAAGTATCAGCAGTTTCTCCAGAACGAGCTCGCATCAATCGAGCAGGCTGGACTCTTCAAACGCGAAAGAAACATCGCATCACCTCAGTCAGCAGAGATAACCCTTGAGGACGGCTCAAAGGCTCTCAACTTCTGCGCCAACAACTATCTCGGCCTCGCTGACAATCCAAGGCTCATCAAGGCCGCTCAGGACGTTATGGCAACCCGTGGCTACGGTATGTCATCAGTACGTTTCATCTGCGGTACCCAGGATATCCACAAACAGCTCGAGAAGGCCATCTCAGAGTATTTCCACACTGAGGACACCATTCTCTATGCAGCCTGCTTCGATGCAAACGGCGGTGTGTTCGAGCCGCTCTTCACAGCTGAGGACGCAATCATCTCTGACTCTCTCAACCATGCTTCGATCATCGACGGTGTACGCCTCTGCAAGGCAGTCCGCTACCGTTACGCAAACGCCGACATGGCCGACCTCGAGCGCTGTCTCCAGGAGGCTCAGGCACAGAGGTTCCGCATCATCGTCACCGACGGTGTGTTCTCTATGGACGGTAACGTCGCTCCTATGGACAAGATCTGCGATCTCGCAGAGAAGTACGACGCACTCGTGATGGTGGATGAAAGCCACTCTGCAGGTGTCGTAGGTGCAACAGGCCGCGGTGTCGCTGAGCAGTACGGCTGCTACGGCAGGATCGACATCCACACCGGCACCCTCGGAAAGGCATTCGGCGGCGCAGTAGGCGGTTTCACCACCGGTCGCAAGGAGATCATCGACATGCTCCGTCAGCGTTCACGCCCATACCTCTTCTCGAACTCCATCCCTCCTATGATCGCAGCCGCTGCTCTCGAGACCTTCAAGATTCTCGACGAGAGCAACGAGCTCCACGACAAGCTCCAGGCAAACGTGGACTACTTCCGCGAGAAGATGGTGGCTGCCGGCTTCGACATCAAGCCTACCCAGTCAGCAATCTGCGCAGTGATGCTCTATGACGCACCGCTCTCACAGAAGTTCGCGGCAAAGATCGCTGAGGAAGGCATCTTCGTGACCGGATTCTACTATCCAGTCGTTCCAAAGGGCCAGGCGCGCATCCGCGTGCAGCTCTCTGCCGCTCACGAGCAGGCACACCTCGACAAGGCCATCGCCGCATTCATCAAGGTCGGAAAGGAACTCGGCGTGATCAAGTAATCAGAAACAATACAATAAAGGGTAAACAGAAGGCGGAGGCTGCACAGTCCCCGCCTTTTTTCATATATTTGCCGCCCGGAATCAGAACGGACATCAAATGACCAGAGATACAGCCAGAAGCCTCATAGCCCTCTCCGCCGGCACCTTCGGACTCGGAATCACCGAGTTCGCGATCATGGGCATACTCCCCTACGTCGCCGACGCCTTCCGGGTCACTATCCCCGAGGCGGGGCACCTCATCACCGCGTATGCCCTCGGCGTCTGCGTCGGAGCCCCGCTCCTGCTGCTTTTCGTCAGGAAATGGCCGCTGAAGAATGCGATCTTCCTCATCATGGGCATATACACCCTCGGAGGAGTCCTGAGTGCCGTCTGCCCTGCAGGAAAAGAATGGAACTACTGGCTGATGATGCTCTTCCGCTTCATATCCGGACTCCCGCACGGTGCGTTCTTCGGGGTGTCGTCCATCGTCGCCGACAAACTCTCGAAGGGAGAGAAGAGCACACTCGCCGTCGCTATCATGATCGCCGGCATGAGCATAGCCAACCTGATAGGAAACCCGATGTGCACCTTCATCACGGGCGTCCTCACATGGAGATGGGTCTTCGTCATCTCCGCGAGCTGGGGTCTGATCACCATCCTTCTCATCACGCGCTGGGTTCCGTATGTTGCGCCGCTCCCGGAAAAGAGATTCAGCGAGGAATTCCGCTTCCTCGGAAAGCTGGCTCCATGGCTGATCATCCTCGCCACCCTGCTCGGAAACGGAGGAGTGTTCTGCTGGTACAGCTACATCTCACCTCTTCTCACCCAGGTGGCCGGAATCGACCCGTCGATGATGACGCTGATGATGGTGCTCGCCGGTGCCGGCATGGTGGTTGGAAATCTCTGCGGAGGTGCGGTATCAGACAAGTTCGGTCCCGCACACACGGGAAGGGTCTTCCAGTACGGAATGCTCGCGTGCCTGGTCATGACCTTCTTCTTCGGTGCCCATGCATGGGTTGCTGTGCCGCTGATGATAGTAAACTGCGCATGTCTTTTCGGTGTCGGATCGCCGCAGCAGCTGCTGATACTGCGCTTCTCGGAAGGCGGTCAGCTGATGGCCGGCGCCATGGTCCAGATCGCATTCAACCTCGGAAACGCCCTCGGTTCATGGTGCGGCGGGCTTCCTATCGAAGCCGGACTCTCCTACCGCCACCCTGCCCTTGTCGGCTGCGTGTTCGTCGTCCTCGGCATCATCTGCTACACCATCTTCTGCTGGAAGTTCGAAAGACGCGATCTCAATGCCTGATGGCTGCGAGAATGACAAACTGACGGCCCGTGTCCTTGAAGATGCGGTGAGTCAGCTGGATCGTCGTCACGTCATCGCTCCAGAGACTGACCAGATCGACACCTCCCGGAGTCAGGGTCTCCTCCCCTTCTCCGTACTCACCGGTGTACTTCTCTTTCAGACTGTCGTATATATGTTTGATATCAGATCTTGAGCTGAGGGAGAACTGTATACCCTCAGCGATTTCCAGAATATCGTAGTCGACAATGAGCTCGTCCCACCTGATATCATTCCATTCGAAAGGTGTTCTGATCACTATGGACGAGTAATCATGATACTCTTCCTTCGAATATATGCACGGAAGGCCGAATGACTCTGCAACCATCTCCGCCGTCACATATTCTCCGAGACAGACCTGGCCAAACTGACGGTCTATCTCCACGGTTTTCTCCGGCTCCTGCGCAAGACATACCGAGCCGGAAAGCAATAGCATGATTATTGAAAAAAATCTGAACATGATGTAAATTTGAAAAAAATCTGAACATGATGTAAATTTGAAAAAAATCTTACAATATTCAAACCAGACCCTATCATGTTCGTGAAACTACGCCGCTGTATATATGCCTTACTGCTCATGATGTCCCTTCCGGCATCAGCGCAGCTGCATATTCAGTCGACATACAGAGGCAGTAACTTCAGGCAGCTTTCCGTTGCGGTATGTGACTCCGCCTCAAGAGAGATGCTCCCCGGAGCAAGCGTCTTCATCACAAACGGGACAGACACTCTGAAGTCAGTCGCCGATGGCGGCGGAGTCGCGTATTTTGACGTTCCGTTCAAGCGTGACAGCCTGACATTCATAAGTTCCATGCTCGGTTTCAAGACCCGCACGGACAAGGCGATGCTGAACCAGTATGAAACGCAGCGTCTGTCCATAGGGCTTCAGGAAGATCCCCTGCAGATCAACGCGATCGTCGTCACCGGCGAATCTGTCGCAATGGTGATGCACGGAGACACGACAGTTTTCAATTCAGCCGCATTCAACACTTTCAAGGGAGACCCGCTGCGTGAACTGTTGAAGAAGTTTCCGGGCGTCGAGATAAACGAAGGATCAATCAAATACCAGGGCAAGCCGATAGACAGAATACTGGTCAACGGAAACAACATGTTCGGAAAGGAGATCGCCAGCGCCATGGACATGGTGCTGGCAGAGGAGGTCCGGGCAGTCGAGGTCTATGAAAAGACAGCCGTCAAGGACATTGACGACGATGCCAGCATAGCCAAGGAGAGGGTGATGGACCTGCGGACATGGAATCCTATCGAACATATCGGGCAGTTCAGCGTCATAGCCAACGGCGGTATATACACGAACAAGATGGCCGACGGGAATCCCGAATGGTTTTCCGGTGCAACGATGCAACTTGGTAACTACACACTGGGCACGAAGCCGCGCCTGACAGTCGACATCAACGGGGGCCACAACGCTACCGGGATAATCCCGGCAACACAGCCTATGAACTCAGTAGACGCCTCCATCACGCTGGGCAAAGACATTCCAGGGAAGAGCGGATGGAGTCAGAATCTCAGAGCTGCCTATGGCACCACAAAGTCAACGGCAGGGTCGGCGGAATTATTCTTCCCATCAGAATCACTTGCATGGAGAGAAAGATCCGACAGTACGGTTGCTGAAGAAAACGATTCCAAACGTAATATTTCATATAACGGCAGCTGGTACTACAGAAAGGGAAAGAACAGATATAGCCTCACCGGAAACATTGGATTCAGCCAGAACTTCATACGTTCCCGCTCTTTCATGTCTTCGAACACGGATGGTTCGACAAGAATGTTCGACAAGACTTCCGGGGACACCACCAACAACGGCAACCTCGCTCTCAAAGGCGAAATCTCCCGCACATTTGCGAAAAGCGGCCGCCGACTTACCGCATCGTTGAACATGACAGGCAACATAAGCCGCGGGCGCGGAGCCAGAGTTGATTCCAACGAATACAGCATCAGCCCGGAATGGAGCCGCAACACCATTGCCGCAGGCGTGTTAGGAACCTCATTATATGCCACATGGTCCGAGCCGTTACCAGGCAAGTCTATGCTGGCGTTTACTCTGACAGCCGGACACTCTTATGAAAGCCACAAGGATGTCTGGACGGACATGCTGACTGGCCTGATGGATATCAACAACACCAAGGACTACCGTCAGAACAAGATTCAGGGAGAAGGAACACTGGGCTACAGGTACGGGAAGGAAGGAGACGGCTTTTCCGCGTCCCTCCAGGCAGGTATCCGTGATGTCGCAGTCTTGAGGTCCGAGAGACTCTCCTATCCACCGTCAAGCAACATCAACTTCTTAAGACCGTCATTTTCGGGAAGCTTCGGATATACAAAAGCAGCCAATTCGTTCAGTCTTCATTATCGAGAGAATGACATGGCTCCCGCCACATCGCAGCTTCGCAAAAGCATAAACGACGTGAATCCATTCTTCCTGACTGCCGGAAATCCATCATTGAAACTCCCTGTTGACAGGAATGTCGACATTGCTTTCAGCAAGGCTATCGAAAAGAAGAACATGAACGTAAGCCTGCAATTCTTCGGGACACATTTCTCCAACGCCATCGCAAGCAAGACAGAGTTCTTCGATAAGGAGACGACGCTGTCAGAATATGGTTACATCGCCCCGGCAGGATCTTCCCTCACCACACCCGTCAATGTCAACAACAAGTACAGACTTGCGACAAGCCTCGATCTCGCGACATATTTCCCGAAGTCCAAGATCAATCTGTCCGCAATGGTCGGATGGAGTCTGTCGACAAATCCATACACGATTGGAGAGATCGCCAGCAACAACCTCATGAATTCGATGAGCGTGAACGGTTCATTATCGTGGTCTCCAAAAAACTCTGAAATATTTCTTTCTCCAAGTCTTTCATTCGGGCGGCAATCCAACAGTGGAGACAGTTCCTACAACTTCATCAACCCGTCAGTATATATTTCATACAGGCAGAGGTTCGGACAAATCGCAGAGACCAGAATCAACTATGACTGGACAGGCTCTTTCACCACGATCGATGCATTTCACTACTCCAATCACAGCCTGTCAGTCACTGCAGGTTTCCTGTTCGGCAAAGACAGACGCTGTCGATTCGAAGTCTTCGGCTATGATCTCCTGAATTCCGCCAGGTCGTACAACATCTCGACCACAGACTACTCCACGGCATTCCGCTACAACAGCTATCTCGGACGTTCTGTCGGCGTATCACTCACATTCGTCTTCTCCAGAAGGTAAACGCAGACGAGGCGGCGACCTGGTGGTCACCGCCTCGTTGATTTATAGAGCGAAAAATTATTGTCTTACCTTGGTATCGCAGTAGTAGCAGCGAACGGTACCGTCCTCGAGACGACGGAACAAAGGATCAACCTCCTCGCTGTTGCAAACGCACTTCTGGTTGGTGCAGTGGTAAGCTGGCTCGCAGAAGACGTCGCCGCTCTGCTCCGGCATCACATGGTTTGGATCGTCCTTCCAGTCGATGAGACGGCTGAGGAGAGCCATCCTGACAAACTTACCGTTCGCAACCTGACGGAAGTATGCTGCACGCGGGTCTGCGTCGACGTCCTTCATGATCTCGTTCACACGTGGGAGCGGATGGAGGATAGCCATCTTCTCCTTTGCTGTGGCAAGCTTCTCACGATTGAGGATGAAGCTGTCCTTTACGCGATCGAACTCGTCCTCGTCGAGGAACCTCTCCTTCTGTACACGGGTCATGTAGAGGATGTCAAGCTCCGGCATCACTTCCTCCATGGTAGAAACCTCGCGGTAGTCCACGTTGTTCTTCACGCAGACATCCTGGATGATATAGTCAGGGAGGCGAAGCTCGTCAGGAGCGATGAGGATGACCTTGTTGTTCTCGTAGCGTGAGAGTGCCTTGATGAGAGAGTGCACAGTGCGGCCGAAGCGGAGGTCACCGCAGAAACCGATGGTGATATTGTCGAGACGGCCGATCTCACGCTTGATGGTGAGAAGGTCGGTAAGAGTCTGAGTCGGGTGGCTGTGCGAACCGTCACCGGCGTTGATGACAGGGACAGGTGAAACCTTTGATGCAACGAGAGGGGCACCCTCGACATAGTGACGCATCGCGATGATGTCAGCGAAGCAGCCTACCACGCGGACGGTATCCTCAACGGTCTCGCCCTTGCTCACTGAAGAGCTCT
Organism: Bacteroidales bacterium; assembly: GCA_024402115.1. The sequence goes on from JAKSJQ010000017.1 coordinate 14,782, forward strand.
TTGGGTCTGCGAAGCCGAGGACGTTTCCGCCGAGAGACATCATTGCCGAAGTGAAGCTGAGGCGGGTGCGGGTACTTGGCTCATAGAAAAGGGTTGCAAGCCTCTTTCCTGCCATACGTGCAGTATAGTACTGTGGATTTGCAATGATCTGCTCAGCGAGGCTGACGATGTCATTGGTTTCTTCTACCGTAAGATCGGTAGGGTCGATAAGATGTTTCATATTATCTTCTATCGTTTGATTGACTTTCTTACTTGATCCAGCTTTCATCAGAAGGATTGTTGCGGAATGCGATGATGCGCTCCTTCCATCCCTCAGCGATGTACTTCTCTTCCTCGGCAGCCTCTACAAGTGCGTCGAGGTCTGAGAGCGAATAGTTCACGGTGTTAGCAGCGGCGATGCGGTCGATACCCTTCTGCATGCCGTATGTGAAGATGCTCACGATTCCGAGAACATCAGCGCCAGCCTCGCGGAGAGCGTCAACGACCTCGATGCAGCTTCCGCCGGTGGAGATGAGGTCCTCGATCACTACGACCTTGGTACCTGGGTCCATCTTACCCTCGATCCTGTTGGTACGTCCATGGTCCTTCGCGCTTCCGCGAACATAACCCATAGGCATGTTGAGGATGGTAGCGACGATGGCTGCGTGTGCGATACCTGCGGTGCTGGTACCCATAAGCATCTCGCACTCTGGGAAATGCTCCTGTACCATGGCTGCGAGGCCTGCCTCGATCTTCTCGCGTACGGATGGTGCGGAGAGGGTGAGACGGTTGTCGCAGTAGATAGGGCTCTTGATGCCGCTTGCCCATGTGAACGGCTCCTCAGGTCTGAGGAATACAGCTCCGATTGAAAGGAGCTCCTTTGCGATGGCTTTCTTATCTGTAGTGCTCATGATGAACTGTTTATTGTCTTGTTATTCTCCGAGGAATTCGCGGCATGCGCGCTCATAGGCTGCGACAGGATCCTCTGCCGCGGTGATAGGACGACCTACCACGATGTAGTCAGAACCGATCTCGGCTGCGCGGGCAGGAGTGGTGATACGGACCTGGTCGTCAGCAGAACCGTCAGAGAAACGGACTCCAGGGGTCACTGCCATGAAGTTCTTTCCGCATCTTTCCTTGACGACTGCAGCCTCGAGAGGTGAACATACGACACCGTCGAGACCGGCCTCAGCAGCATTTGCTGCGTACTGGGAGATGGTGTCAGCGATGCTGGCGTTGATCAGAAGTTCCTTCTGCATGCGCTCCTCGCTGGTAGAGGTGAGCTGGGTCACTGCGATGAGCTGGGCGCGTGTGCCGTCCGGACGGGTAAGTCCTTCGAGCGCTGCCTTCATCATATCGATGGTACCGGCAGCATGCACGTTGGTCATGTCCACGTCGAGATTGCTGAGCACGGCCATTGCCTTGCGCACGGTGTTAGGGATGTCGTGAAGCTTGAGGTCGAGGAAGATCTTGTGTCCGCGAGCCTTGATCTCACGTACGATCTGCGGACCTGCCGCATAATAGAGTTCCATGCCGATCTTCACGAAAGGCTTGCGTCCCTGGAACTTGTCCAGGAATTCGAGGGTCTTTTCCGCACTGCTGAAGTCGCATGCGATGATCACGTCTTTTGCCATATTATTCTACGATTCCTATTATTTCCTTGAGTGAATTGATTCCGAGCCTCTCCATCTCGCGTGGAAGGTCCTCGATGATTTCCTTGCATGCGAAAGGATTGCGAAGGTTCTCCGCACCGACCTGCACGGCTGAAGCGCCGGCCATCATCATCTCGATGACGTCGTTTGCGGTTGCGACTCCGCCGCATCCCATTACCGGGATCTTGCATGCATGTGCAACCTGGTAAACCATCCTTACCGCAATCGGGAACACTGCCCTGCCTGAGAATCCGCCCATCTTGTTTGCGATTACCGGACGACGGCGTGCGGTGTCGATCCTCATTCCGAGGAGGGTGTTGATCAGGGTGATGCCGTCCGCACCGGCCTCCTCGCATGCCTTGGCGATGCTGACGATGTCGGTTACGTTCGGGCTGAGCTTGACGAACACAGGCTTGGTGGTGACTGCCTTCACCGCCCTCACGACCTCGGACGCAGCCTCGGCAGAAGTACCGAATGCCATACCTCCGTTGTGGACGTTAGGACACGATACGTTGACCTCGAGGATTGCGACCTCGTCGACCTTGTCCATCTTGCTGCAGCACTCCACGTACTCCTCGATAGAGAAGCCGCTGATGTTCGCGATGATAGGCTTGGAGTATACCTTCCTGAGGGCCGGGATCTCATGCTCGATCACGGCATCCACGCCGGGATTCTGGAGGCCCACCGAATTGATGAGACCAGCCTCGCACTCCGCGATTCTCGGAGTAGGATTTCCGAAGCGCGCGTCGCGTGTGGTACCCTTGATGGAGATCGCGCCGAGAATGTTGATGTCGTATACCTCGGCCATCTCGAGGCCGAAGCCGAAGGTACCGCTGGCCGGCACCACCGGATTGTCGAGTCTTACTCCGCAGAGTTCAGTTCCGAGTTCCCTTACCATATCACCTCCTTCCTGTCGAACACAGGTCCGTCCTTACAAATTCTCTTGTTTCCGAACATGGTCTTGCAAGAGCATCCCATGCATATTCCGGTACCGCAGCCCATCCTCTCCTCGAAGCTGTACTGTCCCTCACCCTCGATCTTTCCTTCGAGAGCACGGAACATAGGCATAGGTCCGCATGAATAGAAGAAGTCGTACTCGACCATCGGAAGCGCATCGGTCACGAAGCCCTTGACTCCCACCGAACCGTCCGCGGTCGCGATTATCACCTTCGCGCCGAGCTTCTCGAACTCTTCCTTGTAGATGATCTCGTCAGTCTTGTTGAATCCGAGCACGACGCTCACCTTCTTGCCTGCGGCGATGAGGGTCTTCGCGAGATAGTACATAGGTGCAGTTCCGATTCCGCCACCCACGAGAAGAGGCTTCTCGCATGATGCAGCGGTGTTGAAGCCGTTTCCGAGAGTGGTGAGCACGTCGAGCGACTCACCTTCCTGGAGTCCGGCCATCTGTCTGGTTCCCTTGCCCACGACCTTGTAGAGAAGGGTGAGTACGCCCTCGTTCCAGTCACACACCGAGATGGGGCGCCTGAGGAAGAGGCCGTCGAGCGCGAGGTTCACGAACTGTCCCGGGCGCTGAGCCGAGCATCCGCTGAGCTTCATCTCCCAGACGCTGTCGTTGACCTGGCGGTTGGATATAATGGTCAGAGTTTCTCTTTTCATAGTTCTATTTGCTGATCTGTGGAAGTTCGCTATGCACAGGTACGCCGTCCTTGAGGGTGAGCACGCAGCGTCCGCATACCTTCCAACCCTCGAAAGGAGTGCTTCTGCCCATGGTCTCGAAGTCCTCCGGATTGATCACATATTCCTTGTCAAGCTCGAACACGGCGATGTCGGCGCGCTCCCCTTCTGCGAGCTTTCCTCCGAGGGAGAAGATGCGGCGCGGATTGTCGCACATGAGTTCGATGAGTTTCTCTATTGTGATGACACCCTCCTTCACGAGTTTGGTGTACATCACTGGGAAGGCGGTCTCGAGACCGACGATTCCCATCATGCTGCCCCAGTAGCCCTTGCTCTTCTCCTCTGCGGTGTGAGGTGCGTGGTCGGTGGCAATGACCTCCACGCTGCCGTCCTGGATACCCATGATGAGGGCATCGCGGTCAGCCTTGGTCCTGAGCGGCGGGTTCATCCTGAAACGTCCCTCGTCGAGTCTGTCGTCCTCGGTGAGGGTGAGATAATGAGGTGCTGTCTCGCACGACACCCTTGCGCCTGCAGCCTTTGCCTGCCTTACGGCATCGACGCTCTCCGCGGTCGAGACATGGCAGACATGGTAGCGGCAACCGATCTCGGCCGCCATCTTCGCGTCACGGCACACCTGCTTCCATTCGCTCTCAGAGCTGAAAGGAGGCTCGTCCATGTCCTCGCAGTGGGCGGAGATGACCACATCCTCGCGGAGTGCCATCCTCATCGCCTCCTCCATCCTGCTTCCTTCCTGCACTCCGCTGCCATCGTCGGAGAAGCCCATCACCTTGTCCTTCATCGCAGCCATGTCTACGACAGGGCCGCCGTTCCTGCCACCGGTGATGGTCGCGAACGGAAGGACGTCGATGACAGCCTGCTCCCTGATGAGGTCGAGCTGCACCTGGAGATTCTCTGGAGAATCCGGAGCCGGATTGAGGTTAGGCATGGTGCCGACTACGGTGTAGCCGCCACGAGCCGCTGCCCTGGAACCGGTGGCGATAGTCTCCTTGGCCGAATAGCCTGGCTCACGGAAATGAACATGGACATCAGCGAGGCCATAGCTGACTATGCACCCGGTGATGTCCACAACTGTCATCGAACCGTCAGGCTCGATATTTTCCGCGATACGGGAAACAGTACCACCGGAAAACAGGATATCTGAAATGAAACTATTGCCCCCTGTGATGAGACGTCCGTTCTTGAGAAGAATATTCCTGTTTTCCATGTATCGTTCTATAAGACTTTTATTTCAAGTTTAGAATAAGCTCTTTCGGCCTTCGCGAGAGCGAGCTCCACTGTCTGGTCGGTCGCCAGGATGACGCCGAAGCGTCGATGGCCGTGGACCTCCGGCTTTCCGAAGAGGCGAATCTGGACGCCTTCTTCCTCGAGCACCTTCTCGAGATTTCCTATCTCCACCTGGTCGCTGTCGCCTTCGACGACGATGGCCTTGCTGGCGCTCGGTCCGTAGAACCTTACCGAAGGAATAGGAAGTCCGAGGAGAGCCCTCGCATGGAGAGCGAACTCCGAGAGATCCTGTGATATCATAGTCACCATTCCGGTGTCATGCGGTCTTGGAGAAACCTCGCTGAAGATGACCTCGTCACCCTTGACGAACATCTCGACTCCGAAGATTCCGTATCCGCCGAGGGCGTCGGTGATCTTCTTCGCGATGTCGCGTGCCTTAGCGATAGCCTCAGGGCTCATCGCCTGCGGCTGCCATGACTCACGGTAGTCGCCGTCCACCTGATGGTGGCCGACAGGCTCGAGCATGGTGGTGCCTGCGCAATGTCTGACGGTGAGGAGGGTGATCTCGTAGTCGAAGTCAACGAAACCTTCCACGATCACGCGTCCGGCTCCGGCCCTGCCGCCTTCCTGCGAGCAGTCCCAGGCCTTCTGGATGTCCTCAGGACGCTTGATGGTGCTCTGGCCGTGGCCTGAAGAGCTCATCACAGGTTTCACGACGCATGGGATGCCTACGGTCTCGACACCCTTGAGGAAGTCCTCGTAGCTATCCGCGAACACATACTTGCTGGTAGGGAGTCCGAGTTCCTCGGCAGCGAGTCTGCGGATGCCTTCCCTGTTCATCGTGAGGAGGGTGGCGTTTGCTGTTGGTGTGACATTGTAACCTTCCTTCTCGAGAGCGACGAGGGTCGGGGTCGCGATGGCCTCGACCTCAGGGATGATGTGGTCCGGCTTCTCGAGTTCGATTATCTCGCGGAGACGGGCGCCGTCAAGCATTGAAAGGGTGTGGGATCTGTGTGCCACCTGCATTGCAGGTGCATTCTCGTAGCGGTCCAGTGCGATCACCTCCACGCCGTAGCGCTGAAGTTCGATTGCGACTTCCTTTCCGAGTTCGCCCGAGCCGCAGAGAAGCGCTCTTTTTGCGATTGGAGAGAGGGGGGTTCCGATCTTGGTCATGTTGGTCAAAAATAATGATCAATGGTTTCGGAATACAAAGTTAACCCATATTAAGAATGTTCAAAAAAATATTTGACCAAAAATGAATTTTTGTCCTATCTTTGTGGCTTAAGAAAATAGAGATGTTCCACTGCACCAGAAAACGAAATCATTTCACGCCGGACGCGCCCAGTGTCCTGCGCCTGTGCAGGGCAGCAATATGATGACGAAGCCACTACGCGGACAGCGCAGTGGTTTCTGCGTTTTTAAAAATTGAACTGAAATAATTTACTCAAGATATGAAGGTAGCTATCATCATGGGGTCTACAAGCGACTGGGGAACAATGTCAGCCGCTGCCGAAACCCTCAAAGAATTCGGCGTAGAGAACAGTGTACACGTGATTTCCGCACACAGGACACCTGACCTTGCAGCGGATTTCGCGAAGAACGCGAAGGCTAACGGTTACGGAGTCATCATCGCTGCCGCAGGCGGCGCTGCCCACCTCGGCGGCGTGCTCGCATCGATGACCACCCTCCCTATCATCGGCGTTCCTATCAAGTCAAAGGCACTCGGCGGAATGGATTCTCTCCTCTCGATCGTACAGATGCCGTCAGGTATTCCTGTAGCGACTATGGCAATCGACGGAGCCAAGAACGCAGCCCTCTATGCGATCCACATCCTCGCCCTCAACGATGAGGCTCTCAGTGCAAAGCTCGACGAGTTCCGCCGCAAGCAGACTCAGAAGGTACTTGACGCAACAATTGAATCCTAAACCATGAACACAAGATTATTCGTCGAAAAGAAAGAAGGCTTCAGGGTCGAGGCGGAGAGTCTCCGCAGCGAGCTCAACGAGAGCCTTTCGCTCAATCTCAGCGGCCTCAGGCTGCTCAACGTGTACGATCTCTTCGGATTCAACGAGGAACTCATCGAGAAATGCCGCTACAGCGTGTTCGGTGAGCTCGTGACCGACGATGTGACCGACGTGAATCCTATCAACGGCAGCAGCCACCTCGCAGTGGAGTTCCTTCCTGGCCAGTTCGACCAGAGGGCATCTTCTGCAGTGGACTGCGTGAAGCTCATAGACCCTGAGGCAGACATCAGGATACGCAGTTCCAAGCTCCTCATCTTCGAGCCAGCCCTCAGCGAGGCCGAGATGGCGGCAGTCAAGCATTATTACATCAACGCAGTGGAGTCACGCGAGAAGGACCTCAGCCGTCTTTCTGACAGCGAGCAGGCCGACGTGAAGGCCATCCCTGCACTCGACGGTTTCCTCCAGATGAAGGACGAAGACCTCGCTCCTTACTGCAAGGAGAAGGGTCTCGCGATGAACGCAGACGACCTCCGCACCATCGTGGAGTATTTCACCCAGGAGGGTCGCAACCCAAGCGAGACAGAGCTCCGCATCCTCGACACCTACTGGAGCGACCACTGCCGTCACACCACCTTCACCACTGAACTTCAGGACATCAACTTCGAGGAGTCATTCATCAAGGACGACATCGAAGGAACATACAAGCTCTACCTCGACCTCAGGGAGCAGCTCGGCCGTAGCCAGAAGGGTCTCAACCTCATGGACATGGCCTGCATCGGCGCGAGATATCTCCGCAAGATCGGCAAGCTCGACGACATGGAGGTCAGCGAGGAGAACAACGCATGCAGCATCTTCGTGGACGTAGACGTTGACGGCGTCACCGAGAGATGGCTGCTCCAGTTCAAGAACGAGACCCACAACCACCCTACCGAGATCGAGCCGTTCGGAGGCGCAGCTACCTGCCTCGGCGGTGCGATCCGTGACCCGCTCTCTGGTCGTAGCTATGTCTACCAGGCAATGCGTGTCACCGGTGCAGGCGACATCTGGAAGGAAGTGTCGGAGGCCATCCCTGGCAAGCTCCCACAGAAGCAGATCTCGCGCAAGGCTGCCGCAGGTTACTCAAGCTACGGTAACCAGATCGGTCTCGCCACTACCCATGTACACGAAATCTACCACCCAGGCTATACCGCAAAGAGGCTTGAGATCGGTGCCGTCGTAGGTGCCGTGAAGGCCGAGAACGTACGCAGGGAGAGTCCTGCAGCCGGCGATGTGATCCTCCTCCTCGGAGGTCGTACCGGTCGTGACGGTATCGGTGGTGCAACCGGTTCATCAAAGGAGCACAAGGAAAGCTCTCTCGAGACCTGCGGAAGCGAGGTTCAGAAGGGTAACGCTCCAGAGGAGCGCAAGCTCCAGAGGCTCTTCCGCCGTCCTGAGGTGACCAAGCTCATCAAGAAGTCGAACGACTTCGGCGCAGGTGGAGTCAGCGTTGCCATCGGCGAGCTCGCCGACGGTCTCGACATCTACCTCGACAGGGTTCCTACCAAGTACAGCGGCCTCAACTCCACCGAGATCGCGATCAGCGAGTCTCAGGAGCGTATGGCCGTCGTGCTCGAAGCCAAGGACCGCGTGCAGTTCGAGCAGTACTGCCGCAGCGAGAACGTGGAGGTCACCTATGTTGCCGACGTCACCGACAGAGGCCGCATGAGGATGTTCAACAACGGCGAGATCGTCGCTGACCTCTCACGCGCATTCATCGACACAGCCGGTGCTAAGCACTACGCAAAGGTCACCGTATCCGCTGTCGAGGACATCGACCCATTCGCAAAGCCATGTGACAAGCCGCTCGCAGAGCGTCTCCATGCCCTCATGCAGGATCCTAACGTGACCTCGCAGAAGGGTCTCATCGAGATGTTCGACTCGACTGTCGGCCGAAGCACCGTGCTCATGCCTTTCGGAGGTCGTCTCCAGACCACCGAGGCTCAGGTATCGGTACAGAAACTCCCGACCGACGGATATACCACCACCGCCAGCATGATGGCATGGGGCTACAACCCATTCGTATGCAGCTGGAGCCCTTACCACGGTGCAGCATATTCGGTAGTCGAGGCCTGCGCAAAGGTAGTCGCAGCCGGTGGTCGCTATGAAGGAATGAGGTTCTCATATCAGGAGTACTTCGAGAGGATGACCCAGGACCCACACAGCTGGGGCAAGCCTATGAGCGCCCTCCTCGGAGCTCTCAAGATGCAGATCGCTCTCAACCTTCCTTCGATCGGAGGTAAGGACTCGATGAGCGGAACCTTCGAGAAGATCAACGTCCCTCCTACCCTCGTTGCCTTCGGTATCACTCCTGTGAAGACCGGCAACGTAATCAGCCCAGAATTCAAGAAGGCAGGCAACAAGCTCTACCTCGTAAAGCATACTCCTCTCGCAGACAGGATGCCTGACACCGACCAGCTCTCAAGGAACTGGATCTTCGTCGAGGACGCAATCCAGGCCGGAAAGATCGTTTCCGGATGGGCACTCGGAGAAGGCGGTCTCGCAGAGGCACTCTGCAAGTCAAGCTTCGGCAACCTCATGGGTGCAGAGGTCAAGTACTGCGACAAGGCTCTCTTCAGCTACGACTTCGGTTCAATCCTCGTAGAGGCTACCGAGGAGCTCTGCTACGAGAACGCTCTCTATCTCGGTGAGGTCCGCGAAGACGGCAAGCTCATCATCAACGGCGAGAGCTTCTGCGTCGCACAGCTCATGGAAGAGTGCGGAATGAAGCACGACAAGGTATATCCTCAGACCGCTACAGCCCTCAAGCAGAACATCGTTCCTGGCGCAGCCGTCAAGAAGGAAGTCCTCAAGTACAAGGGCGAGCCAGTCGAGCATCCTACCGTATTCCTCCCAGTATTCCCAGGAACCAACTGCGACTACGATATGGCCAAGGGATTCCGCAAGGCAGGCTGCGTCACCCGTTTCGGTGTGTTCTGCAACCTTGACTCAAAGGCTATCTTCGACTCCATCGACATGATGGTGAAGGAAATCGACAACGCCCACATCCTCGCATTCTCCGGCGGATTCTCACTCGGTGACGAGCCTGACGGAAGCGCAAAGTTCATCGCGAACGTGATAAACAATGCGAAGGTCGGCGACGCCATCCACAGACTCCTTGACCGCGGCGGCCTCATCATCGGTATCTGCAACGGTTTCCAGGCTCTCGTGAAGTCAGGTCTCCTCCCATACGGAAGGCTCGGTCATGTGACCACAGCATCTCCTACCCTCTTCCGCAATGACATCAACCGTCATATCTCGCAGGTTGCATCGACCCGCATCTCGACCAACGCGTCTCCATGGCTCGCAGGTCTCGAGGTCGGCGACGTCTACAGCATCGCCGTCAGCCACGGTGAGGGTAAGTTCGTGGTAAGCGACGAACTCGCAGCAGAGCTCTTCGCGAACGGCCAGGTGGCATTCCAGTATGTCGACGGCTGCGACCCTACCATGAAGTCGCCTTGCAACCCTAACGGTTCGAACGACGCGATCGAGGGTATCATCAGCCCTGACGGACAGGTACTCGGAAAGATGGGACACCATGAGAGGTACGAGGACAACCTCCTCAAGAACATCCATGGCGAGAAGTTCCTCCCACTCTTCGAGAATGCAGTAAGATATTTCAGAGGTAAATAAACAAGAAAAGATATATGGCACAGAGTTACGAAAAAGCCGGTGTGAATCTCGAGGCCGGCTATGATGTGGTAAGACGCATCAAGAAGCATGTAGCATCTACCGAGCGTACCGGTTCAATGGGCAACATCGGCTCATTCGGCGGAATGTTCGATCTCGCATCCCTCGGCTACAAGGAGCCTATCCTCGTGAGCGGCACCGACGGCGTGGGAACCAAGCTCAAGATCGCGTTTGCGATGGACAAGCATGACACAGTAGGTATCGACGCAGTCGCAATGTGCGTCAACGACGTACTCGCACAGGGCGCAGAGCCTCTCGTATTCCTTGATTACGTGGCAGTAGGTCACAATGACCCTGCACAGGTCGAGGCTATCGTAGCGGGCGTCGCAGAGGGTTGCCGTCAGGCAGGCTGCGCACTCGTCGGCGGCGAGACCGCTGAGATGCCAGGCATGTACGAGGGTGGCGAATATGACATCGCAGGCTTCACCGTAGGCTGCGTGGAGAAGAGCAAGCTCATCGACGGTTCGAAGGTGAAGGTCGGAGACGTGCTCGTCGGCATCGCATCGACCGGTGTACACAGCAATGGATTCAGCCTCGTCAGGAAGGTCGTTTCTGACAACAATCTCGACCTCGGCAGCACTTATGAGGAGCTCGGCGAGAGGACTCTCGGCGACGCGCTCATCTGCCCTACCCGCATCTACGTGAAGCAGGTACTCGACGTGATCCGCAACTGCGACGTTCACGGCGTGGCTCACATCACCGGCGGCGGCTTCGACGAGAACATCCCACGCATCCTCCAGGACGGCATGGGTCTCGCGATCAAGGAAGGAAGCTGGGAGATCCTCCCTATCTTCCGTCTCCTCGAGAAGTACGGTCAGATCCCTCACCGTGAGATGTTCAACATCTTCAACATGGGTATCGGTATGGTACTCGCGATGGACGAGTCTGAGGCTCCAAAGGCAATCGAGATCCTCAAGGCACATGGCGAGAAGGCCTCTGTAATCGGTACGATCACCGACAGCGGCAAGGTAGTAATCGAATAAACGAAACTTGACAATATGAGAAGAGCACTTTTCAGTGTAAGCGACAAGACCGGAGTGGTCGAGTTCGCATCTGAGCTCGTTAAGCTCGGATGGGAGAGCCTCGCCACCGGCGGCACCCAGAAGCTCCTCGAGAGCAACGGCGTAAAGACTATAGGCATCAGCGAGATAACAGGATTCCCTGAGATCTGCGACGGCCGCGTAAAGACACTCCATCCAAAGGTACACGGCGGTCTCCTCGGCCGCAGGGATCTTGAGAGCCATCGCGCGCAGCTCAAGGAGAACGGCATCGAGTACATCGACCTCGTATGCGTGAACCTCTACCCATTCGCAGCGACCATCGCGAAGCCGGACGTGACCATGGAGGATGCAATCGAGCACATCGACATCGGAGGTCCTTCAATGGTACGTTCCGCTGCCAAGAACTGGGAGTCAGTGACCATCGTGGTCAATCCTGAGGACTACGCAGTCGTAATCGACGAGCTCAAGGCCGAGGGCGACACCAAGAAGGAGACCCGTCTCCAGCTCTCTGCGAAGGCATACACCCACACCGCAGAGTACGATATGATGATCGCAGCGTGGATGCGCAAGGCTGCAGGTCTCAACGAGAAGCTTTTCCTCGAGTATGACCTCAAGCAGAGCCTCCGCTACGGTGAGAATCCTCACCAGAGCGCCAAGTTCTTCGCTTCCCTCAAGCCTGTGCCGTTCTCTCTCGCGACCGCAGAGCAGCTCAACGGAAAGGAGCTTTCATACAACAATATCCAGGACGCAAACGCAGCCCTCAACATCGTACGCGAGTTCGACGCACCATTCTGCGTAGGTCTCAAGCACATGAACCCTTGCGGTGCTGCAATCGGCAAGGACATCACCGAGGCATGGACCAAGGCTTACGAGGCTGACAAGGTCAGCATCTTCGGCGGCATCGTGGCAGTTAACCGCGAGCTCACCAGGGAGGTCGCAGAGCTCATGAAGCCTATCTTCCTCGAGATCATCATGGCACCTTCATTCTCTGAGGGCGCTCTCGAGGTGCTCTGCACCAAGAAGAATCTCCGCCTCCTCAAGGTTGACATGACCAAGACCACTGAGCCTCAGATGCAGTACGTCAGCATGAACGGCGGCATCCTCGTCCAGGAGCAGGACATCGACATCATCAAGCCTACCGCTGAGATGTGCGTCACCGAGACCAAGCCTACCGAGGCTCAGCTCATCGACCTCGACTTCGCATGGAAGATCGTAAAGCACGTGAAGTCCAACGCCATCGTCGTCGTTAAGGACGGACAGACCCTCGGAGTAGGTGCAGGTCAGATGAACCGCGTCGGTTCTGCAGCCATCGCCATCAAGCAGGCTGAGGAGACTCTCGCCGCTGCCGGCAAGGACATCAGGAACGAAGGTCTCGTGATGGGTTCAGACGCATTCTTCCCATTCGGTGACAGCGTGGAGACCGCAGCGAAGTACGGAGTCAAGGCTATCGTACAGCCAGGCGGCAGCGTTCGTGACCAGGAGAGCATCGACGCAGCGAATGCCAACGGCATCACAATGTTGTTCACAGGTGAAAGACACTTCAAGCATTAATATATGAAGGTACTCGTAGTAGGAAGCGGCGGAAGGGAACACGCTATCGTGGATGCTCTCAGCCGCTCACCACAGGTTGAAAAGATATACAGCGCTCCCGGCAATGCGGGTATCGCTGCTCAGGCAGAGTGCGTGGCCATCAAGGACACTGACGTAGAGGGCCTCCTCCGTTTCGCGAAGGAGAATGCAATCGACCTCACCGTCGTCGGCCCTGAGGCTTCGCTCGCAGTAGGAATCGCAGACGCTTTCCGCGCCGAGGGTCTCAAGATCTTCGGACACACCAAGGCCGCTGCAAGGATCGAGACCAGCAAGGAATTCGCAAAGATCATCATGGAGAAGTATGGCATCCCTACCTCAGGATACCAGTCGTTCGGCTCATACGAAGCGGCATACGCATTCGTGAGCGGCCGCCCTTTCCCTGCGGTCCTCAAGTATGACGGACTCGCTGCCGGCAAGGGTGTGGTAATCGCACAGGACCTCGAAGAGGCCGATGCGGCTCTCCGCGACATGCTTCTCGACACAAGGTTCGGACAGGGCAAGGTGGTCGTAGAGGATTTCCTCACCGGCCCTGAGTTCTCGTTTATGTGCTTCGTGAACGGCGAGGATGTTTATCCTATGCCTCTCGCGCAGGACCACAAGCGCGCCTACGACGGCGACAAGGGTCCCAACACCGGTGGAATGGGCGCCTATACCCATCTTCCGTTCATAACCGATGCAGACACCGAATATGCGCTCGAGAAGGTGCTGAAGGCAACAGCCAAGGCTATGGTGGCTGAGGGCTGCCCTCTCACCGGCGTTCTCTACGGAGGACTCATGAAGACTCCTGACGGAGTAAAGGTGATCGAGTTCAACGCACGCTTCGGCGATCCCGAGACAGAGGTCGTACTCCCTCTTATCGAGAGCGACATCTACGACATCTTCGAGGCTGTTGCAACCGGCCGCAAGGCTGAGCAGCCATGCTGGAGCGACGATGCGACCATCGGCGTCGTGCTTGCTTCCAAGGGCTATCCCGGTTCATACGAGAAGGGATATGAGATCTGCGGAACCGAGGACGTGGACGGAGTCGTATATCATATGGGTACATCAAACAAGGACGGCAAGCTCCTTACCGCAGGCGGTCGCGTGATGATAGTCACCTGCCGTGCAAAGGACCTTGCATCTGCTCATGTAAAGGTGAATGAAGAGGTGGAGAAGATCAAATGTGACAATCTCTTCCACCGCACAGACATCGGTCACAGGGCATTTGAAGAATAGACAGAAATGGAGAATCAGACACTTCTCGCCGTGACTCCTATCGACGGACGTTACTACGGCAAAACTTCTTCCCTCACGGAATATTTCAGCGAATACGCGCTCATCAAGTATAGGATCAGGATCGAGGTCGAGTATTTCATCGCCCTCTGCAAGGCTCCTGTCCCTCAGCTTGCAGGCGTTCTCAATCCTGAACTCGAGGACAAGCTCCAGGCAATCTGGAAGGAGCTCACTCCGGAGCAGGCACAGAAGGTAAAGGACATCGAGAAAGTAACCAACCACGACGTAAAGGCGGTCGAGTACTATCTCAGGGAGAGGTTTACCGAGCTCGGTCTCGACAATTGCCTCACCTTTATCCACTTCGGTCTCACCTCTCAGGACATCAACAACACCGCCACCCCTCTCATGCTCAAGGAGGCACTCGAGCAGGTCTACATGCCGGCTCTCAAGGAGGTTCTCTCGATCATCGCAGCAGATGCACAGGAGTGGAAGGACATCCCTATGCTCGCCAAGACCCACGGTCAGCCAGCATCACCTACCCGCGTAGGAAAGGAGTTCAAGGTGTTCCAGGTACGTCTCGAGGAGCAGATCCGTCAGTTCGAGCAGATGACCTATCCTGCAAAGTTCGGCGGTGCCACCGGCAACATGAACGCTCACAAGCTCGCTTATCCGCAGATAGACTGGATCGCATTCGGTGACGAGTTCGTATCGTCCCTCGGACTGAGCAGGTCATTCCCTACCACCCAGATCGAGCACTACGACAACCTTGCGACCATCTTCGACTGCCTCCGCAGGATCAACACCATCCTCATCGACCTTTGCCGCGACATTTGGACATATATATCTATGGAGTACTTCCGCCAGAAGGTCAACAAGAACGAGGTAGGCTCATCAGCGATGCCGCACAAGGTGAACCCTATCGACTTCGAGAACGCAGAGGGTAACTTCGGAATGGCAGACGCAATCCTCACCTTTCTCTCGATGAAGCTCCCTATCTCAAGGCTCCAGCGTGACCTTACTGACTCTACCGTCAGCAGGAACATCGGCGTGCCTCTTGCACATGGTCTGATCGCCTTCGCTTCTCTCAAGAAGGGACTCGGCAAGCTCATTCTCAACGAGACCGCTCTCCACAGAGACCTCGAGGCGAACTGGGCTGTAGTTGCAGAGGCTGTACAGACTATCCTCAGGAGGGAGAACTACCCTAACCCTTATGAGACCCTTAAGGCACTTACCCGTACAGGCAAGCCTATCGATGAGGCAACCATCAAGGAATTCATCGAGACTCTCGATGTTTCGGAGGAAATCAAGGCAGAACTGAGGGTCATCACCCCTTGGAGCTACACCGGATATTAGGATTTTACGGAAATTTCGTAAATTCCGATTTATAAATAAATGATAGACAACAGCTTATGCAGATACATGCAAAGGCTGTTGTTTTTCAAAAAACGCCAACGTTGTACACAATATTCCCGAAAATTATCTGATTTTTTTACGATTTGATAATTGGAATTGTGAAAATCAGTATATATTTGCAATCGAAATAGACAAGTAACTAAGTGTTGTGTGTAAAGTAGGAATCGGCAGTCACCGACGTGAGTCGAGCTGGTAGGTTCCTTCTTTTTTTGTATATTTGCACTATCTGAGGTTCCGGGCCGAAAGTCCCGGATCAAAAGGGAAACCGCGTGAGAATCGCGGACAGTGCCCGCTACTGTGAATCCCTTCCCCGTCAAGGAAGGGCTAGTCAGAATGCCTGCCTCGGTATTATATTAATAAGTTGATTCCGTGACGGGAATATCACAAACAATCAAAATGAAAAAAACACTTCTTACCCTTGCTGCCTTCGCAGCAATCATCGTCTCATGTACTCCGGACGAAATCCCTGCCGTATACGAGACAAAGACAATCGATTTCGAGGGAGCTGCTTTCTCAGCACTCATCGACACACCACAGTATTTCGGTCCCCTTCTCTATTCAGAAAATGAATACAGCTGGAGCGACGGAATCATCAGCCACTCCAACAACAAGGCAGATTGGGGCGAATATGGCGGATGGGCATGGGACTCAGGCGCTGCCATCTCGAACTACACAAGCAAGACCTACGGAGACTACAATATCCAGCTCTCAGTCGCAACTGACGCCGCTGCTGGAGGTCACGACGGCTCATCCAACTTCGCCGTGTGGTTTGGTCACGACTGGGGTACTGGCGGACTACCAGAATTTAAGGTCAAGAGCGATGAGCGCGTGAATCTCAAGGAAATGTACGTGAACAACACCGCCTATGGCCTCTCCAACTGCTACGACGATGAAGGCAACTGCATTATCACAGATGGTCAGGAAATCCATGTCGAACTCACTGCGACCCTCGAGAGAGACATTCCGATGGACGGAGGCCAGAATATCGCAACGAAGAAAGTATCCTTCAAGCTCGTGGACGGTCCTTCAAAGATAGTCAAGGATTGGGCACTGTGGGATCTTTCAGAGGTCTACATGGATGGATTCCACCTCGTAAGCTTCAGTTTCAACGTGGATGGCAACATCGAGGACTCATACGGATTCTACTTCCCTTCATACTTCGCGTTCGATGACCTCAGCTACGAGGTCCTTGTAAAATAGATTAAAATCAGATGAGATCAGGACTCCATATCACCATCTCCATCCTTGCATGCTGCGCGGCCCTCGCATCGTGCACCAAGCCCTATGTGCCACACGACTACAATCCATACATGGTAGTCAAATGCACAGAGGTGCTCGAGTATTGTCCTGCGCCAGGCCAGTTCATCGGGGACGGATATGAAGCCAAGACTATGGAGGAGGCGTGCGAACATGCCTATCAGAGGATGTCCGAGAACAAGTATGTGTCCCTCGGCGCATTCGGAGGCTATATCGTAGCCAAGCTTGAGCACAGTATCGTTCCGTCTGACGGATTCATTATCGTCGTCGGCAACTTCACCGAATCATCGTCCGAGCCTGGAATAGTCTACGTCATGGAAGACAAGAATGGCAACGGACTTCCTGACGAAGAATGGGTGGAGATCAAGGGTTCGCTCTACGGCAGCAGCGAGGAGACCAGGGACTACAGCGTCACCTACTACCGCCCTGCGGACATCCATTCCGACGTAAGGTGGACCGACAACCAGGGCGGTGAGGGACTTATCCTCTACAACGACTGGCACAAGCAGGACAGTTACTATCCGCAGTGGATCAGCGAGGACAGCTATACCCTCTCCGGACCACGTCTTGCCAGCAGGGCCTACGACTCTTCCGACAACGGGAGCATGTGGATCAATCCAAGCTACGGATCCGGATACGCAGACAACTTCACAATCGAGGACGTGAACTTCATCGACGCCGTGAACAAGGAAAACAAGAATTTCCTGATCCCAAGGAGCGCAAACGTATTCTCGGTTCCGCGGGAATGTTCCCAAGTATCCTTCGTCAAGGTCCAGTGCGCTGTGCAGGACGAGTGCGGATGGATAGGTGAAGTATCGACCGAGGTCTGCGGAATCTATGGACTGCAATGCTTCTTCCTGGAATAGTTCGAGTCCTTCTTCCTACAGATGCCTGCATTCAGACATATAGAGAAAATAGCGTTGGCCGCCTCAGCATTGATGGCGGCCTTCGGTTTTTCCGCCATGGATGCAACGGCGAGCACGCTTGCTGAGCGTACTATCCGGGAAGGCATCGAGACTCCCGATACCCTGGAGCTGAATTCCTCTGTCGTATCCGCATGGAGGAGCCAAGGCTCGGTCACCCCCGCCCAGACCCTCGACGGAGAAGCATTGCGCAGGCTCAGCGGAATGAGCGTCACCGATGCGATACGTTATTTCTCCGGCATGCAGGTCAAGGACTACGGCGGCATCGGAGGTCTCAAGACGGTGAACGTCAGAAGCCTCGGCAGCCAGCACGTAGGAGTCTTCTACGACGGAGTCCAGATAGGAAACGCCCAGAACGGGACGGTGGACCTGGGAAGGTTCAGCCTCGAGAACATGGAGGCCATCAGCCTCTACAACGGGCAGAAGACCAGTTTCCTGCAGTCTGCGACCGATTTTGCATCCGCGAACACCGTCTATCTCCAGAGCCGCGTTCCCCACTTCCAGGAGGGCAGGAAGCACAATCTAAAGGCCAGCCTCAGCACCGGTTCCTTCAAGACCGTGAACCCATCCCTGCTATGGGAATTCAGGCTCTCGCCGAAGATATCAGCATCCGTCGACGCATCCTACCTCTACACCAGCGGAGAGTACAGGTTCAGCTACGCCAAGAAGGACGGATACGACACCACCGCAGTCCGCCAGAACGGAGACGTGAAGGCCCTGAGGACCGAACTCGGGATCTTCGGGGACATGGACGGAGGCTCATGGAAAGTCAAGGCATACCTCTACGACTCCCAGCGGGGCTATCCCGGCGCCTTCGTACGCGAGACTCCCGGCTACTTCAGGAACGAGGACAGGCAGTGGGACAGGAACATCTTCGTACAGGGTTCGGTGGACA
Organism: Bacteroidales bacterium; assembly: GCA_024402115.1. The sequence continues at coordinate 33,274 of JAKSJQ010000017.1, forward strand.
GGCGCTGGGGCATATACAGGCTCGCAGCGAAGGCACGCTATGCGGATGACTTCCTGAGATATGTCTCCGACCCGAGGACGGACGTCAGCACGATGTACGTCGACAACCGCTATCACCAGAAGGAGACCTACCTCAGCCTCGCGAACGGATTCAGCATATTCCCATGGTGGTACGCAGACATCGCCGTGGACTGGAAGTTCAACGACCTCGACTCGGACCTGCAGGGCTTCGCATTCCCGCAGAGGAGCAGCCTGCTGAGCGCCGTGGCATCCACGTGGACATGGGAAATCGTCAAGGCGCAGCTGAGTCTGCTACACACATGGCTGCACGATGTCACTTCCGACGGAGCAGTCGCAGACCGCAGCAGATTCTCCCCCGCCGCATCCGTTTCCGTGAAGCCCATCAGGGGCGAGGACTTCCACTTAAGGGCCTTCTACAAGCGTTCTTTCAGGATGCCGACCCTCAACGACCTCTACTATGTCCAGATAGGAAACCGTGAGCTCGAACCCGAGACCACCGACCAGTACGACCTCGGAGTCACCTGGCAGAAACGATGGTCAAAGGGTTTCCTGCGCAGCGTCGAGACCAATGCGGAGGGCTATTTCAACCAGGTATGGAACAAGATCGTCGCAGTGCCGGCACGCAACCAGTTCCAGTGGACGATGATGAACCTCGGATATGTGGAGGTGCTCGGAAGCGAGCTGAGCGCCACCGCGGAAGCTGCCATTTTCAGGGCCGGGAAGGACGAGCTGATGGCCAATGTCCGGCTCGCCTACACCTATCAGCGCGCGAAGGACCTCACCGACCCTCAGAGCGAATGGTACGGAGGTCAGATTCCATACATCCCGCGCCACAGCCTGTCCGCGGTCGCAGGGCTCAGCTGGGGTTCATATTCCCTCAACTACAGCTTCCTCTATACCGGCGAGCGATATGAAAGTTCGGCAAACATCCCTGAAAACCACCAGCAACCCTGGTACACCAGCGACATCTCCTTCTCGGGAGCATGGCCGGTGAAGGACCATGAGCTGCTTGCGAGATTCGAGCTGAACAACATCTTCAACCAGCAGTACGAAATCGTGAACTGCTACCCCATGCCAGGGACTAATTTCAGAATTGTGCTTAGCTTTGTACTATGAGAAGAAGCCTTGCCATCATATCCGCCATCTTCCTCCTGTGCGCCTGCGTTCATGAGGAACCGGTCATCAAGCCGGTGCAGACCCAGATCGAAGGTGCGACAGCCTTCGACGGAGGTTTCTATCTGCTGAACGAAGGGAACATGGGCTCGAACAAATGCACTCTGGACTGGTTCGACGGCCAGAGCGGCATCTACGAGAAGAACATCTTCGGTTTCCGGAATCCGAATGTGGCGATGGAGCTCGGAGACGTGGGAAATGACCTCAAGATCCACCGGGGAAGGCTCTACGCCGTCATCAACTGCTCCAACCTCGTCGAGGTGATGGACGCAGGCACGGCCGCCCACATAGCCAGCATCCCCGTTCCTAACTGCCGATACATCTGCTTCGACGACGACTTCGCCTATGTCTCGTCCTATGCCGGAGAGATACTCAGCGGCCCCGCCGACAGGCTGGGCTACGTAGCGAAGATAGACCTCAGAAAGATGGAGATAGTCGGAAGATGCGAAGTTGGGTACCAACCCGAGGAAATGGTCATCAGCGAAGGGCGGCTCTATGTCGCCAACAGCGGCGGCTACATGGCCCCTGACTATGACGACAGGGTCTCGGTTATCGACCTCGAGAGTTTCACCCTCAGCAGGCATATCCGCGTCGGAGTCAACCTCCACCGCATGTGCCTCGGACCGGAAGGCTCTGTCTGGGTGTCATCCAGGGGCGATTACAGCGCCGCAAAGTCCGCCATCATGGTGCTCCGCGACGATGCGGTGACGGATACGCTTGATGTACGCTGCAATGCCATGACACGGTATGGGGACAAGCTCTTCGTCTATGGATACGACGGGAAGAATACTGTCTTCTCCAGCGTCGACATGCGCACCATGGAGATTTCGGAAGGATTCATCAAAGACGGCAGCGAAAGCCGGATACGCACTCCCTACGGCCTCGCCGCCAATCCATACACAGGCGAGATCCTCATCACCGACGCCACCGACTACGTCACACCGGGAAAGCTGATCTGCTACTCCCCTGACGGCAGGAGCCTCTGGTCCGTCACCACCGGAGACATCCCTTCATCGATCGCATTCTATTGATTTCGTTTTCTCTGTACTATCTGTCTGCCACGTCCTCCGGCATCAGGAGCTTGACATGGGTGGTACCCTTAAGTTGTTTCCCGTTACCGAGGCCGATTTCCACGATGAAGTCTGTTTCCAGGGATCCCCTCTCTATCAGTTCAACCGGAGCATCCACAAGTTTGAAGTTAAAATATGGCAGAACCATAGGTCTGTATGACAGGTACTCATCAACACTCATACATCCGTCCAACAGTCCCAGTACCTTCTTGTCATAGCTTATCAGGCATGCTTTGAACGGGAATGTTACGCGTTCGCCGAAATTAGGGTCAAAAACGAACTGATCTGATATTTCAGACTCGGCTGGCCGGCCAAACAGCGGAGAAGTCGACCGGATAGAAATTGAAGTACACTCTTCGGTACGATATTCTAGGCCACTGTCATTTTTCCAAGGCTCAGAATCGATATCCAACCACGCACGTCCGTCCATAAACGGAGTATACAATTGCTTCATCTGGTCTTCTATTCCTGCATCACCAGGACATCTGTACTTAAGACTGCCATATGCATATGCTGGATCCTCGAGCATCTCTCGCCTATAAAAATCACTCGATTCTTGCTGTATAGCCGCAAATATATAATAATGATCCCAGGAAAGGTCATCTTCGCCAATGGTATAACGTACTTTATAGATCTCCCCGCTCTCGATATCAACACATGTTGAATCTGTTTCATTAAGGATGTTCATGAAGTTACATTCCCTATTACAAAGGCAAACACCAATGGGACCGCATCCTTGAGGATCGGTGATTTCATTTATGCTCTTACATGAATGGCATGCCAAAAGGCACGCTGCCATCGTGACAATATTCAAAATCCTAAAGTTCCCTGAAATCATAATGCCAACTCATTAGTTATTATAGATTTACAAATATATGTTTTTTTTGCATATGCAAGGACAAAACACTAATTTTGTTACCGTCACCAATCACTTTGCACACTCAACTGCCCAGGCCATGGATGCACACTATCGTTTGCCACAAGCACATTCACCCAATGCATACCAGATGAGCGGAAGCACCCCGGGCTACATGCTCTTCCTCACCGACCACCTCGGGAGCGTGAGGGTCGTGGCCGAGGCGGACGGCAGGCATTGAAGATGGGACTTGGATTCAAAGGCGGGCTACTGGTAAATCCAGGATATTATGTCGGAGAGACAAATAAAGAGAGGGTACAAAACGAAAGAGAAACTGAGCTTGAGGCTTATAAAATACAATTTTCTATGGACGAGGATTCCGTTCCCGAGGCTTTTGATGATGGATACGAAAGCATAACTGGTAGGAATCTTGTCAAGGTAGAAGGTTATGAGAGTCTAAATAAATATTGGTGAATTTTAAACATGAAGATGTTCACATTTCGTATATCCGTAATAATTGTCCTGATTTTCCTGTCAACGCTCATCAGAGCTCAGGGAATTGACGGTGTATATAGGGCGGACTATGATGAAGACTATGATATTATATCTATCACTATACATCAAGGAACTTTTAAATATGAGCTGGACTTTGGCGCTGCTGGTGGGGACATTCTGACAGAATGTTCCATCAAACAGGTAGAAGATGATGTATATGAGCTATGCTCAAATGAAACTGGACTTGATTATGTTGACCGTACTGTCGTATCGGCAAACAAGATCGCTTATGAACAGGACTTTGTCAGAATACTGATAGACATGCCCCATAATAGAGCAACAGGAAAAGTTGTTTGTGAGTATGTATATGAAGGGTCCGACACTATTCTTCGTACTGAATCTGTCTCAGATTGGAAGGGAACAATCATCATTCCTACTATTGGAGGCAAATCAATTGCCATCAGGAATCTGTTTTATATGTCCAATTACATTGCAACTGATTGGAACGATGCTGAGACTGCCCCAACTATTATAAGGACATTCCTTCTAAAAGCGGGTGATAAAGATCCATTGTCATTAAAAGGTGGCACAGAGGTCACAGTAAGTTCTAATGACATCACTAATGAGCAGTTCTTTAAGAACAACTACAATGGAGAGTACATTCTTATTACTCCTTCCGGTTTAAGATGGCGAGGGCGTAATTATGTTAAAGTTGATAATAGATAGAGTAGAACATACCATGCGTATATCGATAGTAGCTTCCTTGTTTATGCTCCGTCTGTATTTCTCCATCGGGATAAATGCACAGACTATAGATGGAGTATATACTTGGGAGCAAGACAATGATGTTCGAGTGTCAGTACGGGAAGGGACCTTTGCTCTTATCAGGCAAGCCACATCTCTCGTAGGAATAGATACACTTGCCATCTGTTCTGTGTCAAAGGTAAGGGATTATCTCTTTGAGATTAATTCCAAATCAGTCTCCCCTACGACTGACAAAATTGTGAAATACAGTAAAGATTCCACCTTGAACGGCTCTGCCAGGATTGAGGTGGTATTGCCTAATTATAAATTGCCCTTAAAAGTCGAAATCAGTCCTAATCGTAAATCTCGTTTTCATTTGGGGGATATATACGTAGGCCAGTGGGATAGAGATTACAGTTATCATGAACGATATGAATTCAATGTCGAAGATGGCTTTGGGGGGATAGAGATTCCTTGTGTTAACGATACGTCGGTATCATACCATTCCCGCAAGAAAATCAAGGTTTCGAAGCAGGTAACGGAATACATGTACAATCTACACTTAATGACCCTTAGGAATGAGGATATAACGTATTCATTCAATAGAGAAGACATGACATATTCACGCGTGTTCATGTTTCTTTATGCAGATTATCTTATAAAGCCAAAAGATGTGATTACAATAAGTCTACCGGGAATCAAACCTGAAGATTTTGAGAGATATTATATATCTGGAGAATACTTCAGGATCAGAAACGACACCCTATATTGGAAAGGAGAACAGTTCAGAAAGGTGACGAAGACAGAAGATACTGTGTTTTAAGGCAGGTGAACCAGTACTACCCTTATGGCGACCTGATATCCGACTCGAGGGTAAGCTCGCCGTCGAACGACAACCGCTACCGATTCACCGGAAAGGAACTCGCGACGGAGACCGGACTCTACGACTTCATGGCAAGATATCTCGAGACCTCGATGGGAAGGTTCACCACGATCGACCCGCTCGCCG
>JAKSJQ010000018.1 GCA_024402115.1 Bacteroidales bacterium
ATGAGCGACTCGCTGCCGAGCTTGCGGATAATGACCTCGTGAGGAAGAAGAACCTCCTCATACATCTCTTTCCATGAGAGAGTGTTTGCTCCGCCGTATCCGAGGAAATGCTTGGTTGTCGCAGCGACGCCGTTCTCGAAGCCCTCGCTCTGGAGACCGTCCACGAATGCATATCCGAGGGTGGCTGTGAGATATCCGTCCTCGCCGCATGATTCCTCGATGCGGGTCCAGTGCGGAGTGCGGATGACGTCGAGCATAGGGGAGAGAGCGAGCTGCTGGCCCATGGACCTCATCATCTTTGCGGTCATCTCCGTCTTCTTGTAGAACATCTCCGGATTCCAGCTGCATGCTGCTCCGATGGCCTGCGGAAAGGCTGTCGCACCGCGTGCAGTGAGGCCTGTGAGACACTCTTCATGGAAGATTGCCGGAATGCCCGCGGAGGTCTCGTTCATCAGGTAGTCCTGAATGTCCTTGACCATCTCGCGTATTCCGTCTGCATCCTTATCCTGCGAACTGGTAGGCTGGCAGATGTGTCCGACTCCATAAGGAATCTTCTCTCTCATCTTCTCGATGGAGATTTTTCCGTCGACCATGAGCTCCGACGGATAGATACCGTAGAGCTGGGCTGCCTTCTCCTCGAGAGACAGGCGTGAATATACCTCGTCGACCTTCTTCTGGAGAGGGTCATTAGCGCATGAACTTGCTACAATAGCCAGCGCCGAAAGCAGGATTGATGCCTTTTTCATTATGTTGGTATGTGTATCTGGTTTTTCTTCAAGTATGCGGCGGGCGCCTATCGGATGCCTTCGCCCTTCACCTCCTCGATTCCGTCGATCTCGTAGAGCTGCTTGAGTGCGAGCACGAGCTCCCTCACCGAATGGACGAAGAAGGTGATCTTGCCCTCTGCGATCTCGTCCTTGGTCTCGGTGCTGATGGAGTCGATGGAGAGTCCGAGGCCGTTGGTGATCTTGTCTATCACGTCCATCAGAAGGTGGTAGCGGTCGATTCCGCGGAAAGCCACGGTCACTGGGTACTGTACGTCCGGAGTCTCTTGGAAATCTACGTTCACGACATTGTCGCCGAGCTGAGAAGCCTGTTCGATGATTGCAGGACAGCTGCGTCGATGGACCATGATGGTGCCGTTCGCCTCACGGAAGCCGATGATGTCGCCTCCAGGGATAGGCTGGCAGATAGGGCAGCGCCTGACAGGCTCGTCCTTCTCCATGGTCTTGAGAACCTGGTGGATTGCGCGCTTTGCATTGTATGTCTGGACATGCTCGAGCCAGTCTTCCTTGACCGTTATCTCGTCGCTGACGCCTATCTCTATGCAGTCTCCGCGCTGGAGGACGGTCTTGATCGAGGACAGGTGGCCGTTGATCTTTGCATATTTGGCGTGGATGCCGGTATGCGGGTCAAGTTCGAAGGCATAGTCGAGCACTGTCGCGTCCTTCGGAAGTATGAATGCGCTGCTGTCCGGAGCGAACACCATGATGTCGTCATAATAGAGGGTCGAGATGATGCTGTCCATATAGTTGCCCTCGAGCGACTGGTCGGCCATGTCCTCGAGAATCATCTTGAAGCGCTTCATCCATGCCGCCACGTTGTGACCTTCCTGAAGGTCGAACATACATCCGAGCTTCGATACTGCGACCATGTGCTCGGAACATATCTGTACATCCTCCCAAATACCGGTGTCGCTGAGAAGCTGGAGCTTGATGCACTTGTACGCATTCTCCTTTGCCTGGTCGATCTGGTTGGTGAAGCTGTTCGGCTTCTCCTTGAAACGGTCGGTAAGGAGAGAATAGATACGCAGGCAGACCCTCTTCTCCGGGTAATTCTTCGTGTCCTTGAAGGTAACGCGGACATAGTAGCGGTTCTCTACATGCTTGAGGTCGATATTCTCGGCCTTCATCTTTCGCCAGATGCTGTATGGGCGGCGGTAGAATACCTCTGCCTTTCCATTGATCTCATTCTCCGCGAGAATCTTGTCGACCTCCTCGACGAAGATGCTCAGACGCTCCCTGTTCTTGAGCTCATCCTCATAGAGGTCCCTCTCGATGTCGTTATACTCCATCTCGCACCTGTACTTGAATGCGAGGTTCTCGAGGTCCGTCTTGATGTCGAAGAGCCCGAGGCGGTTAGCGAGCGGTGCATAGAAGTAGTCGGTCTCGCCGGCTATCTTCATCTGCTTGTCCGGACGCATGCTTGCGAGGGTTCTCATGTTGTGCAGGCGGTCGGCGAGCTTGACCATGAGCGCACGGATGTCGTAGTGCATGGAATCAAGCAGCTGCTTGAAGTTGTCCACCTGCTTGGAAGCCTTGTAGGTCTCCTTCTTCTTCTTGGTCACGACGTCCACGAGGAAGGCGACGTCCTCACCGAAGCGCTCCTTGATCTGCTCGACGGTGATAGGGGTGTCCTCGACTACATCATGGAGGAAAGCGCACATGACGCTGTGGAGATCGAGCTTGAGCTCCTCTGCAGCGATGCTTGCCACTGCGATAGGGTGGATTATATAGGGATGGCCGGATTTGCGTTTCTGGTCTTTGTGTGCCTCACGAGCGAACTCGTAGGAGTCTTTAAGCTGCTCCATTTCTTCAGCCGTGATGCGTGGTGCCATCACGTCGAACACATGCTGCGCCGACTGCTGAATGTCAAGGTCAAGGTTCTGTTCCATTATTCTATGTTACTTTCCGATGCGATTGGCGATCAATATGTACAGTCGCGAAATCAGGACGAGGAAGATGATGATGCAGAGCACATACCACATCACGCCCATGAATGGGAATTCGCTGCCGATTCCGAACGCGCCCATAGGCGAACCCCAGTTCAGGAAGAAGTAAGGGTAGTTGGTGGTTGCAGAGAACGGCCAGTTGCAGACATATCCAATCGATGCGAATATCAGGTAATAGAAAGGCGGGATGATGCTCCAGTATGAGTCCTTGCCCTTGAGGGTCAGCATGCCGCCGCAGACGAGATAGTCGACGATGGCGAGGACAGGGGAGCATACATGGACGAGGACGCTGTCAATCCTGAACGGGTTCTCGATGGTCGGAGCGAGCACGAAGCAGTATACGAATCCCGTGAGAGTGATGGCGACGGTCACGACAAGGTCAAGTATGGACCAGACCCTGTCGCTCTCCTTGTTCTTGAGCATGATCACGATGCCTGCGATTGCAAGAAGCATGACCCAGATGTTGGACTGGATGGTGAAGTAGAGGAGATAGCTCCAGCGGATGGTGCCGTCGTGACCATTGGTCATGGTGAGCACGATTCCCACACCCGCACAGAGTGCGAGGAGGGCCTTGAGTGCAATTGAAAAGTTCCTTTTCATAGGGTTGTACAACTGATGTTCAAATATACAGAATTGTTCTGAAACTATGTGCTCAACTTTGTAATAAGGTACATTCTTCGTACTTTTAGCGCTCAATTCGCCCCTTAGAACGTAAATGATGGAAAAGACAAGCTTTGCACAGAGGACTCGTGAGGAATTCAACGGCCTCAAGACCAAGCAGGACAGGAAGAATTTCTTTTACAACATAATCTTCGAATCAGACACTCCGGAAGGCAGAATATTCGACGTCTTCCTGATGATCTGCATCTTCGTCAGCGTCATCATCGCAATCTTCGGCAGCACCTTCAAGGCAGACTGGCTGAAGACCACCGTACTGGTCCTCGAATACTTCTTCACCGTGTTCTTCACTGCAGAGTATATCCTCAGACTCTACTGCTCGAAGAACCCGAGAAAGTACGCCCTGAGCCTATTCGGTATCATCGACCTGCTTGCCATCCTGCCCATGTATCTGGCGTTCCTTGTCCCGCATGTCCAGTACGCCATCATCATCCGCTGTCTCAGGCTCATCAGGGTGTTCCGTGTCCTGAAGCTCTTCAGCTTCCTCACCGAGGGAAACATTCTCATCGCCGCCATCGCCCAGAGCTGGAAGAAGATCGCGGTGTTCTGCATGTTCGTCGTGCTTCTCGTAGTGTGTCTGGGAACCTTGATGTTCATGGTTGAAGGCCCGTCGGCAGATTCGGCGTTCAACAACGTACCGAACAGCATCTACTGGGCCGTAGTGACATTGACCACGGTCGGATACGGAGACATAACGCCTGTCACAACCCTGGGACGCTTCCTTTCGGTCATCATCATGCTGCTCGGATATACTGTCCTCGCGGTGCCAACCGGTATCATCTCGGCTGAGATGATCAAGGGCGAGAAGTCCACAATCAACAAGAAATGCTCGAACTGCGGCAGGACAGGCCATGAAGAGGATGCCAAGTACTGCAAGTACTGTGGCACCAGGTTCGAGGATGACGCCGATCAGTTCTAGGCACAATCATTCACATAACACAAGCTGTCACCAGGCAGAGACCCGTAGCCGCCCGCGGCTTCGTGAGCGGGTGGCTCGAGCTAGACTAGAATAGGACGCAGGAAGCTTGCTTCGATGCGTCCTATGAAAGGATAGAGAGAGACGGGATGGAGCGCGTAGCGCGGAAGGTCGATGCTGGTGACAGCTTGTGTAATTAAATGCCTTGTGAGGCATTAAGACTCATGGCGCAAGCCGCTGAGGAAGCTATGCCTCGTAGCGGGCAGGGATACCGTAGATGGTAGGAGTCGGCTTGCCACCTACAGCCTCCTTGGTCATGATCTCCACACGTGTGAGATCCTTGGTGAAGAAGTTGCTCTGGCCATAGCCACATGCACCGATCTTCATAGGCTCACCTGGAATACAACCCTCAGGGATGTTACGTGAAAGGAGAATCTCCCTCGCTGCAGGAACGTCGTCTACATCGAGTCCGATGTGATTCTGGCAACCCATCTCAGCCTGATCGAGCTTCTGGTCGTAGAGCATGATCTCCACATAGTCATTGGTAGGGCTGTCCGGCATCGCAAGCTTGATCCACTTGCTGGTATTGTCGTCAGGACCACCACGCCAGTACTCCTTGAATCCGAGAATGAAGCTGTAAAAAGCGAGATCCTTCGAGAAATCGTCGCAAAGCCAGCCAACATGCCTCATGATGTCCGAGATGCGAGTGTCAGGCATGTCCTGACCCTTATGCTCAGCGAGAAGACCGCTGTCGGTATACTGCACGAACTCCACGTCGTGTCCGCTGAAATCCTTAATGAAGAAGCACTTGAATCCGAAACCTGGATCGCTTACCTCGTCAGGCACCTTGACGCCCATCATTCTCAGATATACACGCATCGCTTCGATGTCCTCGACCTCGAAAGCAGTGTGACGATATTTCCACTCCTTGCAGTCGTCGTCCTTGGTGAATTCGACGTACTGCCTGTCGTTGATCTTGACGAACATCATGGTCGGCTTACCTTCACGCTCTACATAGTACGGCTTGGCATATCCGAAGCAGTCAGTGAAGAAAGATGCTGTGTTCTCTAGGTCGTCCGTAAGGACGCTGAAATGTGCGATACCGAGAATCTTCGGTCTCTGCGGGCGGATGAGTTTCGGGTCAGTCATGGCTTGGGTGTATTATGCGTTCTTTTTCTCCTCCTTGGGAAGGAAAGCTGAGAGCAGTACTGCAAGTACGAACACTACAGCGACGCAGTTCTCTGCGAACACGGTCTTGACGATCTGTGGGAAGATGTCGAACATGCCGGTAGCCTGGGTGAAGCCGAGGCCGATGCTGAGTGAAAGGGCGACGATGATCATGTTGCGGTCAGAGAAGCCGCACCTTGCGATCATGCCGAATCCTGCGAACATGATCGATCCGAACATCATGATGGTGCAACCGCCGAGAACAGCCTGCGGGATGGTTGTGAGAAGGGTGCCGACAGCAGGGAAGATACCGCCGATGATCATGATGAGCGCACCGGTGGCGATGGCGAAGCGGTTGACTACGCCAGAGAGCGATGCAAGACCCACGTTCTGTGAGAATGAGGTGATAGGAGTACATCCGAAGATACCGGCGATGGTGCTGACGAAACCGTCGGCTGCGATACTGCCGGAAAGCTCGCGGTCGGTGACCTCACGCTTGAGGGCGCCTGAGCAGAGTGCGCTGGTGTCGCCGATGGTCTCTGTTGCTGAAACCATGAAGATCGCAATGATCGAGAGAATGGCTCCGAGGTTGAACTCTGGCTTGAAAGGCAGGAACTTCGGAAGTGAGACGAAACCTACGTTGTGGAGGCCTGAGAAATCGACCATGCCCATGCAGATGGCGAGGATGTAGCCCACGATGAGACCGACGAGCACTGAGAGCGAACGGAGGAAGCCCTTTGCGAAGATCTGGCAGCCAAGGCATACGAGGAGGGTCACGGTACCGACGATCCAGTTGTGTGCGGCGCCGAAATCAGCTGCGTCCTGTCCGCCTGCGAATGAGTTCGCACCGATAGGGAGGAGCGAGAATCCGATGGCGGTTACGACTGTTGCCGCCACGATAGGGGTGATGATGCGGATCCAATATTTTGCGAAGAGACCGAGGAGGCCTTCGAATATACCGCCGATGATGATTGCACCCATCAGCGTGCCCATGCCCTGGGTTGTGCCGATGAAGATGGCGAGTGAGAGGAAGGTGAAGCTGATACCCATCACGACAGGGAGACGTGAACCGATTCTCCAGATAGGGTAGAGCTGCACGAGTGTGCCGATACCGGCGATGATCATACAGTTCTGGATGAGTGCTGCGCTGAGTTCAGGAGCGACTCCCACCACGTTTGCGAGGATGATGATAGGGGTGATGTTCGAAACGAACATTGCCAAAACATGCTGAAGGCCGAAAGGCACGGCCTGGAGAACAGGCATTCTGCCGTCCAGCTGATAAAGAGCGTTATTCTTATCCATAGTATTGAGGTTTAGATTCTTGATTATTCACCTGTGGAGAGATTCATCTTCTCGAGGGGCTTTGCAGGCTGCTCGCGGAACTTGATGGTCTGGGTCTGCCAGTCCATGGACTCGACGATGGCGATAGACTCCACCCAGTAGCCTTCGGCGCGGAGTTCGCTGCCGCCCTTCTGCTGGCCCTTCTCGATCGCGATGCCGATTCCCGATACGCTTCCGCCGGCCTGATGGACGATGTCGATGAGCGCATGGGTGGCCTGACCGTCAGCTAGGAAGTCGTCCACGATGAGCACCTTGTCCGTGTCGTGGAGATAAGGCTTCGAGACGAACACATTGTTCATCTTCTTGTGAGTGAAGGAATATGCCTGAGCAACATACTTGTCATCGGTGCTGTTGGCTGTCTGGCTCTTCTTCGCAAACACCACAGGCACGTCGTAGAGCTCGCCGAGCAGGGTTGCGATCGCGATTCCGCTGGCCTCGATGGTAAGTATCTTGTTCACTTCGGCACCCTTGAAGCGGCGCTTGAATTCATGAGCCATCTGGCGCATGATGTCGATGTCGATCTGGTGATTGAGAAAACTGTCAACCTTCAGTATGTTGCCCTCCTTGATGTTTCCGTCAAGAAGAATCTTCTCCTCCAAGAAATTCATGATTGTACAGGTTTTATCTAAGTGGTATATGTCTATTCAGGAATGCATAACATGATAGGCTTGCCGTCTGCTGCGTAGCGGCCTTCGAATGGGATTACGTAGCCAACCTTTGCATCGAGGTCATAGACGACGGTATGGGAGGTCTCCCAGAAGTCGTTACCCTTCACGTGAGGATCATCGAGCTTTCCGTAATTCTCCTCGTAGCGTGCCCAATAGCTCTCCATGGCATTGTCCCAGTATCCGGTCTTGGCCTCGAAGTGGTCTTTGCAGTTCACACGGTTGCCATTCACGGTGTAGTACCATCCCTGCTCATCCTTTCCGTATGCGGTAGGGACTGCGTTGTCTGTGTACCAGAGGGACTTGACATCCATCAGATGCTTGTAATACCATACAGACTTTGCGATTTCTAAGTTGCTGTCTACAGAGACGGCTGCATTGTCATACTGATCCTTGACTGTATTCCACCTCTCGACGCCCATTGCGAGCGGATGGTTCTCATAGAAATCATTGGTGCCGATACCCCATCTTTCGACTGCGAAGTCGTAGAGGTTGGTCATGATTGCAGGATTGCCGTTCTTGCTGTAGAATCCGTTGTCCTTCTTATCGTAGCTGGTCACAACCATCTCGCCATTGTCGAACTCGACTACGACTGTGCATTCCTTGTCAGAGATCATGTAGTGGGTCTCGTCACCTGCGAGGCCAACGATGCTCTGGCGCACGGTCCTCTCTGAGAGAAGCTCTATCGCCTCAGCGACGCTTCCTGCGTTGTCGAGAACGTAGCGGACGACGCACTGGCAGGTGAGGTCACCATCGGTATTGTATACAGCGCCTGGCTGGTGAGGAACGATGTTGATGTTGATTGCTACACCTGCATCGTTGATACCGTCAACGATGACGCATGGAAGATATTTCTTGTCAGTGTCGCTGATGATGCCTTCGTCGATGTACTGCTTGGTGACGGTTGTTGAGCTGTTGAGGAGACCGACGTTAGCATGCTTCACGTTGCCGCCCTTTGGCATCTGGATGATGAGACATCCGTAGTCTGCCTGATACCAATCGAGGTTGCGGCCATGGAACTGTCCGTTGCGCCAGCTGGTGCATGCAGCGCCCTCGGCTGACTTCTTTGCAGCCTCGAGCTCAGCGTAATGGTTCAGATAGTATGCGTTTCCATTCTCGAATTCGAAGTCCTCAGGATTCCAGAGCACAGTGGCTGTTCTCTCCTGGAGCTTCTCTACCTTGTAATAATCTGCGGCGGGCTTACTGTTGCATGATACGAGCCCTAAACAAAGAGTCATTGATGTAATGGCTGATAAACTTAAAATTCTCTTCATTTTTATTGGATTTTTATCTGTCCGTTTGATAAGGGGTAACTGTCTTATTCCTACAAATATAATTACATATAGCCTTTCTAGCAAAGATTTTTTGCCGTGATTACTAACAATTTCAAGGTAATATTTGATATATTTGTGAGGAAGTAACAGTGAAACCAAAAGACACGAAAGATATGAGAAAGTTGTACCTCCTTCTTGCTGCACTCGCTATCGTAGGATGTGGCAGCAACAATACGTCAGCAGAAGCCTCTGATGAACTTGAAGTGATAGGTCAGGAAGCCGAAAAGATGGTCGGAGCTTTCGGAGACCAGAGGGAAATCACCGAGGGGGAGATGGCGATGTTCAAGACTGTCACGGCAAACGATGAAACTTCATCGTACGTTCCTCTTTCAGTCTCTACCCAGGTAGTGGCCGGCATCAACTACAAGTTCTATTGTCGCTACGACCCTCAGGAAAGCGAAGGCCCAGCATATTGCTGGGTAACCATATACAAGCCTCTCCCAGGATCTGGTGATCCTAGGATACTCTCAATCGAAAAGTAGGGTAGCCTCCTTTAGAATGACTTTGCTCTGAGGAGAGCGTTGTCATGAATCTGGGATGCGTAGAACAGCAGATCCCAGTGATGGAGGTTGTTCTTGTCCACGCCTGCGTTCAGGAAGAAAGGCGCGATTTCATAGAAACTGTAGTAATACTCAGGATCGTCGGTATCGACTATGAGGACATTTGTCTCCGGGTCGATATGGACGGTGTTTGTGGTACCATTGAACTCGAAAGTGGCAGGTGTGCTGTCTGTCTTCCAGTTAAGCGGGTTCATGCAGGTGGCAGCATCGGCACCGACCAGCGGCCAGATTGCATCTACCGTCTGGGTGCTGTTGAAGCTGATGACTACACCGCTGTCACCTTCTCCGGTAGCTGCTTTGATGTGCGGAATGCCTAGATCCTCCTTGCTGATCCTATAGCCGAGAGCGTAGCACGCGATCATGCGCTCATATTGTTCGTCACTCATGTGTATGAGCAGGTCCAGAGCCAGCATCGCTCCCTGGCTGAATCCGTCGATTATGAACGGACGCCCACCGTTCTGGTGCTCCATATAAAAGTCGAAGGCATCGCATACCTCCTCAACCACATTGTGATAGACATCCTCGAGATTGGTGCCTGATGTCAGGATTTCCTGCTGACCTCCGAACAGGTTCAGCTCCTCTTCCTGCTGCTGTATGGCGTTTCTCGGAAGTTGTGTCAATGCGTCGAAGGTCAGCTGGTGGTAGAGAGGAGAGATGACGTTGAAATCGTCGTTGAACATGTTCTTCTCCACCCATGCGATCTCACCGTTGATGGCGTCTAGATCGGCGTCGGTCAGTTGCGACTGCCAGCAGATATTACCCTCGCTGTCAGTAGCGTTGATCACCTCGGTCGAGACGAAGTACAGAACGTCTATCTTATCCTTGTCGAACTTATTTGCCGGCTGGTACCAACTCTCAGGATTGCTCCAATCCGACTGTGGACCTTTGCATGAGCACACCAACATTGCCGCAGACATCAGTATCAATGCGACGGTATTCAAATATATTCTTGACATATCCTATCCATTTAACACTGCAAACTTACAAAAAAGTCTTAAATTTGTGACCCGTTAAATCTAGCGGGATGAATCCACAAGCATATTTAGAAAACATACAAGCCGGTTTCTACAGACTGGCAGATATCTCCTTGTTGAATCAATACTATGTCGTGACAGATCCTCTGACATGCCGACTGATGGCATCGCCCGAGGTGACCGGCTTCAATACCTATCAGGCTCAGCTCCCTCCTACAACCAAGGCTCTCGAGATACTCGAACAGCAGGACAGCAGGGGACTCGACAGAGTCAATATTCTCACCATACTCCGCGGAAGCCTGAACTATCCTGTGGAGGAGGCATGCCACAGCTGCGGCATCACCGTCTCAGACATCAGCTTCATGAGCTGCGAGAGAATAATCGTGGACGGAGTGATCACCGGACTCGATGTCAAGTATGAGAAGCTCCATACAGAAGACGACTGCACCCTCGTTATCGGAGACATCATCGCCAGCGGGGCGACGCTCAAACTCTGTCTCGAACATGTGTTTGATGTATTCAGGGCAAACGGACACTCGATCAGGAAAGTAGTCTTCTTTACTGTCGGCGGCACCAAGGCACTTAGTCTGATGGAAGAGATGACACGGAGACTGAGGAAATTCTGGCCTTCGTTCGAGGGCTTTCAGTGTGTTTTCTATGAAGGAATCTTCACCGCATATTCCGACAAGGGCGTCACTGGCGTTAACCATCCTGACATCGACTTCGGGTGGAAAGGCGGAGCTGTATCTCCGGAATTCAGACAGTATGTACTCGACTATGAATACGCACCAGCTCTTCTCGAGAAGTGTACGATATATGATGGCGGTGCGAGGAGATATGAGATCGGGCACCATGCCGAAGAGGTGATCGAATACTGGGAAGACCTTCTTTCCGTCGCCGACAAAGCCGACTATAAGGCATTCCTTGACGAAAAGTTCGGCTATGAAGTCGGATGCGGATATAATTCGTGGCTCGAGGCATCCCATCTGGATCCGTGTGGGGACTATATGGTTCTCTACGAGAATGAAAGGAAATACGCAGAGAGGCTGGGGGAGAAAAAGCTCCGTGAGATCTGCGAGACCAGACTCTGCCAGCTCAGGAAGGATTTCGAGAAATTTCTATAGAATAATGAGATATGGGCAAGAAAAACCTAGACTTTGAGAATTCGAGAGTACCAGCTGAACATCGTCGCAGCAATGTGACTCTCTTCATGATCATGATGGGCTTCACATTCTTCTCTGCAAGCATGTGGGCCGGCCAGAACCTCGCCGATGGACTCGATTTCAACGGCTTCATACTCGCGCTGGTAATCGGCGGAATCATACTCGGTGCCTATACCGGTGCCCTCGGATACATAGGCGCAGAGAGCGGACTTTCGCTCGACCTACTCGCGAAGAGGGTGTTCGGTGAGAAGGGCAGCTGGCTTCCGAGCGCGATGATCTCCTTCACCCAGATGGGATGGTTCGGCGTCGGACTCGCAATGTTCGCCATTCCGGTGGCAAAGGAACTGCTCGGACTTGAAGTGACTCCGGATTCTATGCCTTGGCAGGGCTACGCGATGGTGTTCATCGCCGGCGTGTTAATGACCGCCAGCGCATTCTTCGGAATCAAGAGCCTCACCATAATCAGCTACATTGCAGTACCACTCGTGGCTATCCTGGGCACCGTGGCCATCGTCATGGCCATCAACAGCGGTGACGCGAGTCTCGTGGAGCAGTTTGCGATGGGCACGAAGGACCTTTCGATCATCGCAGGTGCCGGATTGGTGGTCGGTAGTTTCGTATCCGGAGGTACAGCGACCCCTAACTTCACTCGTTTCGCCAAGAGCGGTAAGATTGCGGCGATAATCACCGTCGTCGCCTTCTTCCTAGGCAACTCGCTGATGCTCCTTTTCGGTGCAATTTCGTCTATCTATGCAGGCGGAAACGATATCTTCGAGGTCATGCTCAACCTGAATCTCTTCTACTTCGCTGTGATAGTGCTTGGCCTCAATATCTGGACGACCAATGACAACGCCATATATACCACTGGACTCGGCCTCTCGAACATCACCGGCTTCTCGAAGAAATCGATGGTGCTTGCTTCCGGCCTGATCGGAACCGTCCTCGCAGTATGGCTTTACTGGAACTTCTGTGACTGGCTCAATGTGCTCAACGGCACTCTTCCTCCTGTGGGAATTATCCTCGTGCTCGGTTATTTCACCAATCGCAGGAAGATCATGTCAGATGAGGATACCAGCTTCACCGTGAACTGGTTTGCAGTTGCCGGAGTCGTTATCGGAGCGGTTGTCGCAAACCTCCTTCCATGGGGAATCGCTTCCATCAACGGAATGGTGACTGCGAGCGCGATCTACCTTGCCGGTAAGCTTATCCGCAAATAGGAACTTCCTCCTACTTGTCGTTGATTACGAATACGAACCTTGCTCCTTTGGTGTAGCTCTTGTCGAGATATACCTCGCCACCCAGCTTCTCAGCAATCATCTTGCAGATGTTGAGACCCAGTCCAGAGCCCTGCGAGAACTGGTTGAGCTTGGTGAAGCGGTTGAAGATCTCGTCAGCCTTTTCCGCAGGAACGCCTTCGCCGGTATCCGTCACGCTGAAGGTCAGCTTGCCCGGATTCTCGGTGGTGGAGCAGTGCAGATGGATCTCACCCTTGGCGGTGTGCTTGCATGCGTTGGTGAGATAATTGATGAGCACCTGCTGTATCCTTCGGCCGTCTGAATTGACAGTGTGGTCGTCAGGAAGATCAGAGGTGAAGTACATCTCCACGTCGTTCGGCTTCCTGAACTCGACGGACATGATGGCGTTCATGCATATCTGGTTGACGTTGATGTCCGACATCTGTATGCGGTAGTTTCCATGCTCGGAATCAGCGATGTCGATGATGTCGCCGATGAGCATGTCCAGCATGTTGTAGCTGTTGTAGATGTACCTGTTGTACTGCTCCTTCTCGCTCTCGGTCCATGCCCCGTCAGGAAGTCCCAGCAGCTGTGCGAAGCCGAACAGGGCGTTGAGAGGTGTGCGGATCTCGTGGCTCATGTTCTGGAGGAACATTGTCTTCGCCTTGTTCGCGGCGATGTTGTCCTCGAGAATGCGCTGACGCCTGATTTCGGCCTGCTTCTCGTCCTCGATCTTCCTCACCGCCCAGATGAGGTTGCTGATGGTTCCGTCTTCATCCCTCTTTGCTACGATATATGACCACTCATGCCATACGTCGTTCCTGTCCTTGAACTGGTTTATGAGGACATTGATGTCCTTCATGCGCTCATTGACGGTGCTCAGGTCGGCGAACTTGATCATCTCTTCCCTGAACAGCGGAGAGACTCTCTGGTTGCATGCGAAATCGATCGCGGCAAGGATGTCGCCGGTCTCGTACTTGCTCTTCTGCTCCTCAGTGATGTCCATGTTCCAGTTGTAGGTGATGTACGTCATGTTTTCCATCTTGATGTACGTCATGAACTGGTATGAACGTGCGAGCGACCTGATCACGAGGTCGGTGCGCTTCTCCTTCTTCTTCGATTCCGTGATATCCGCGCAGAAGCCGGAAATGACCTCCTGATTGTCCTCGGTCACATAATTGGCTCCGCCTGCATGGAGGTAGATGCTGCCCTTGGTCGGGTGGTTCCATGTGAGCTGTCTCGTGCGTATGGTCCCGTCCCTCATCGATGCATAGTCGTCGTTCTCGATGGTGAATATGTCCTCCTGAAGCCGGCTGTGGTAGTATGTGTACATCTCCTCTGGAGTCAGATTCATGTCCTCGACACCGAATATCCTGCGGAGTGTGCGGTCGGCGTACATCTTATGGTGACCTGGCGATACCATCAGGATCTTCCATATGCCATATCCGGCGTTGGCGATGATGCCCGTATTCTCCTCCAGCTTCTGCCTGATCTCGTTCTTCTCATCCTCGTGGACGAAGATATGGATGGTGCACATGCCTATCGTGAGGCCTATGCTGTACAGCGGCAGGTACGGATACCAGATCTGCACCACGATGCACGTGGTCATCACAACGCAGAACATTCCGATGGTGAAATATCTGAGCCTGCTCCTTCCGCTTGTCCTGAGGTGGAATATGAATGACATTATCGCCACGAGGGCATAGAGGGTGATCTGGATGCCGAGAGCTATGTGTCGTATAAGACCGGTCTGATACTCGCCGTTTGCGTCGAACCAGAAGAATGTCGGTGTGAATAGGTTGATCACGAGGCTTATGATCTCTCCTGCGCAGAAGGCGAATCCGAATCCCACGATTCCGAGTCCTATCATCTTAGGCGGGTTCAGGTAAGCAACCACATAGCGGCACCAGAAGACTATCGACAGGGCGACTGCGATATGATAGACGAAAGTGTCGGCATAGAGGAGAGGGGAAGCCCCTCTGTCGTTCAGAAGGCCCCAGGCACTGTCAATGATGAAATATACGATGAGGACCAGGATATAGCTGTGGTATCGTCTGGTCGCGACGTCGGTCTGAGCCTTGGTATTGAAGACATCAAAATTGATCACGAGGAGCAGAATGATGGCTATGATACCGAACAATGAATAGTACATGTGTGTTGTTGACAAGTAAGTGTGTTTGATAAATATAGCCAATTTGCGCGAGAAATGGCAAAATACTTGTCAATGCTTTTCAAGAAACCACAAAATTGCTTTTTATGAAAAGAAAAGGCCGGACAGAGCCCGGCCTATGGTTGTTCTTGGCGTATTCCCGACTACCAGAGAGTGATCTCGAAATGCTGCGGGAGATTGCCGTCAATCGTGTACTGAGGGAGTGTGCGGGCGCCCCATGCGTCATTGCCTCCGACGCCGTGTATGCAGCTGTCGATGTTGACGGTGATGAAGTCATACTCCGGGATCTCGTGAGGATGGCCTTTGGTCTCGAGGTCGGATTCCTCATAAGGCCATGCCCTGAAGTTGAACGGAGTCTCAGACTCGACGTGGAGCTCGCCGCCGATCTCGAACCAGCGCACGTCGCTGCGGTTGGAGTTGTCCTGCGGCACCACATATTCTGTTGCGAACTCGTCTATGCCGAGACTCCATCTGCCGACGAACGAGGCTGTCTTGCGGTCAGGGTAGTTCTCCCATGGACCGCGGCCGTACCACTCGACAGGGGCGTCGGTCTTTGCGACCTTGAGATGGAAGCCGAACTTCGGCATGAGCTGGATGTCGTCCTTGTAAGGCGCATAGTCGGCTATGACGTTTATCCTGCCGTCGGCGAGAACCTCGTAGCAGAGTGTGTAGTCCGCACCGACAGGAAGATCCATTGCGAATGTCACGCTGACTCCGTTCTTCGCCCTGCCTGTCAGGCTGTCCGCAGCCCTGCCGGCCTTGACATCCCTGACCGTTCTCTCTGCAGCGGCGTTCCTCCAGTCTGCGAGCCTCTGCTCATAACTGTTGCGGCGCTGATTGTCGTTCGCCGGCTTCCAGAAATATGGCTCGAACGCTCCGCGGAGCGTCTCCCTGCCGTCCTTGATCCATGAGACCATCGAACCGTCGCGGGCGTCGAATGTGACAGTGAAGCCCTTGCCGCTCACTGTGATCCTGCCGTCAGATTCGAACACCTTCGGTCGCGGGCCGGAAGCCTTGCCCTGCTCGCGAGGCTCTCCGTTGACATAGCCGCCGCGTACCTTCTTCAGCGGTCCGTGGTGCAGGAACTGCTCCTCTGCGACGCAGAATCCCTTCTTCGCCCAGATGGTGTCCTCCTTGAGCCTTGCATGGACATTGAGGAATGCCTCTCCGGTGGTGAACGGACAATCCTCGATCAGCAGGCGTGCTCCGTCGAGCACTGCCTTGCCGCCGGCTATGACTTCGCCGTCAGAGAGCCACTCATAGTCGTAGTCGAACTCGTCGAGACCCGTGAAATCGTATCTGTTGGTGAGTGCGACCGTACCGTCGGAATCGAGGGCGAATAGTATGTTCTGATGCACCTTCTTCGCCTCATAGTAGTGAGGATGCGGGGTGCGGTCAGCCGAAAGTATACCGTTGGTGCAGAAAGCACCGTCGTTAGGATAGTCGCCGAAGTCGCCGCCGTACGCCCAATATTCGCCGTCCTGACGGAAGCGGCTCTTGATGCTGCCGTCGTACGCGAGCGCATTTGTCGCGATAGGGGTTGCGAGACTCTGATCGACGAGGTCCCAGATGGCAGCTCCGACGATGGATGGATCGTCGTACATGACGTCCCAATACTCCTGGAAGTTGCCGAGCGTGTTGCCCATCGAGTGCGCATACTCGCGCATGATGAACGGCTGGCTGATCTTCTTCGCCTCTTCGCGGAGAACCTCAGGAGCAAGATAACCGTCGTCATATATATCCGAATACTGCCTGTCGGTGTCGCAGAGAACCGGTCTCGATGGGTCGAGCTTCTTCACGACGTCGTGCATGGCCTTCATGTTGCGTCCCATTCCGCCCTCGTTTCCGAGCGACCACATGATCACGCATGGATGGTTCTTGTCCCTTTCGACGACTGCTACGGCTCTGTCGACATGGGCGGCGGTCCAGTCCTCGGAGTCACCGATCGCGGTGTTGCAGCGTCCGGTTCCATGGCTCTCCTGGTTTGCCTCGTCCATCACGTATACGCCGTATTCGTCGCAGAGCTCATACCAGCGCGGATCGTTAGGGTAGTGGCTGGTACGGACGAGATTGATGTTGCACTGCTTAATGAGTTCGAGGTCACGTCTCATGATCTCCTCGGTGAGGGTGCGGCCCGTGCGAGGATCATGCTCATGCCTGTTCACGCCCTTGAGCTTCACGACCTTTCCGTTGACCGTGAAGAGCGCGCCGGCGATGGTGATGGTCCTGAATCCGGTGCGATAGCTGAAGCTCTCGGCCGTCTTTCCGTCGAGCTCGAGGGCAATCTTCACGTCGTAGAGATTTGGGTGCTCAGCCGACCAGAGTTCAGGATTCGCGATGGCGAAAGAAACGGTGCCCTTGGCTGACGGAGCGTCATTGCTCTTTCCTGACGGAGCGTCGAGCGGGATGGTGACGGACTTGGTCTGGCCGTTGAAGCTGACGTTCACCTTCGCGCTGGCGCCTTTGGTCTTTGCCAGGCCGCGCTTGTCGAGGCTGATCTCCACGTCGAGCTTGCCTTCGTCCATCGCATCGTTGAGAGTAGGCTTGAGGAAATAGTCGCGGATGAAGACCTGAGGCCTGGTCCAGAGCCTTACGCTGCGGAAGATTCCGCTCAGTCGCCACATGTCCTGGTCCTCGAGATAGCTGCCGTCTGACCACCTGTAGACCTCCACCGCGAGCTTGTTGTCGCCCTCATGGAGATACTTGGTCACGTCGAATTCCGCTGGGTTCATCGAGTTCTGGCTGTATCCGACCTTCATTCCGTTGATCCAGATGTACATCGCGGACTTGACTCCGCCGAACTCGAGAATATAGTTCTTACCTGCTTCCTTTCGGTCGAGGTGGATGTTCGTGATATAGCTGCCGACAGGGTCGCGGTGGTCATAGTGATACCAGCTCGCGTCGTCCGGCTCTTCGGTCACGCTGCCGACCATGATCTTATATGGAGAGGTGATGTTCGTGTAGATGGCCTTTCCGAAGCCCTGCAGCTGCCATGCGCATGGAACGATGATGTCGTCCCAGCCCTTGCAATCATATCCGAGCTCATAGAAATTCTCCGGCCTGCTCTGCGGGTCCTTCGCCCAATGGAACTTCCATGTTCCGTCCAGGCTCATGACATCGCTCCTGCCCGCGATCTGGGTAGGGAGGTCGAGGGTCGCGTGGTACGGCTCCTTGTTGATGCCGATCACATGCGGATCCTCCCAGTCGAATCTCTCGCGAACGACGCTGACTTCGATCTGGTCGCTGGCGAGCAGCTTGCTGTTCTTTGATGCGGAGGTGGATTTTGCATTTTTATTCGCCGGTGCAATGAAGTCGCCGCCGAGTACCACGACCTTGCTCTCGCATGGCTTCAGCGGGAGAAGCGATGCCGATGAGAGCGTCTTGCCGTCGTAGCTTGCGGTCACGATAGCGCTGTGTGACGATTTCACGCCGAAGTTGGTCACCTTGACGCTGGCCTGAGCTGCAGCGATGCTGATCTGCTCATCCACGGCGAAGATCTGGTCCTCACCGTTGTATCCCGTCATCTTCGCGAATGCAAATACCTCGCTGCCGTCCTTCTTCTTGCCGACGAGCTTCACGGCGAAATCCTCGCTTGTGAGACCGCTGCCTTCCTCTGGGAATCCGAGAATCAGGTTGTTGCCCATCCTTCTGCTGTAGACAGAGCTGCTTCCTTTGCCGGCATCGACGACGGACGCACTACCGAATCGCAGCGAAGCCTCATCGATGTCATCCGCAGGATTGAGCCCAGCCGTCGCCGGGATCATCACGAGCACGCTCTCCGTGTTCGCAGTCTCCGCCGAACCGCTCATGATCCTCATCTGCATCGGAGCACGCAAGTCGCCCTTCTTCGTGCCTGCCGCCTTCGCTGAGTCAAATACCCAATCCACGCCGTTGCCTGAGCGGAAGTAAAGCACCTGCTCGCCGGTGGCGCTTGGGGTGGTCAGAAGGTGGTACTGGATGTTGTCTTTCCAAACCTCGGGTTCGCTTGCAGCACCGGGGCCAAATGCGGACTTGCCTGGTACGATGACGTACTGGGAAGCGCCCTTGCTCTTGATCATGATGCTGCCGTCGCGTCCGACCTTCAGGGTCGAACCGTCGGACCTGAGCACCGATGCCGGTCCGTCCGGAGCCGGTTGCTCTACTATCTCAAAGCTCCTGAAAGGCTGAGCATATGCAATGTCAGCAGGCATGTTCGCCGCCATGCTGACCGCAATCCCGGCCAAAGCGGATACAATGATTCTTCTTGTTCTCATTTCGTGTGGTTATGACTGAATGTTCTTTAAATGATGCTTCTGCAGCTTATTCGCACAGCAAGGCTTTTGCCTCGGCGGTGAGATATGGCTCCACGACCTCGAATGGGAGGGTGAATGACGGCATCCCGGATGCGTACGGTGCGATTTCGTACTGCTGGTAGGTGAAGGTCAGGCCCTCTGCGCATGGGGCCGGCTGGTGGCTCGGAATAGGGATGATCCCATCCTCGATGAAGAGAAACTCCATCATCTGCTCCTCGCTCTGGACTTCCTCTGTCTCTCCGAAGAACTGCATGAGCCCTTTCTTGAACTCCTGCTGGAGCGGCATCAGCGCCGAGTCGGTGATGAACTTCTGGACCTTGACACCGGTGGCCTTGTCGAAGGTCTGCGGACCGGCTCCTGTGACACCTCCGTGCGCGCCTCCAAGGTAGATGTAGTTGCTGCAGTCGAACACGACATACCTGTCGGTCTCGTATGTTCTCGCGATGTTGATCTGGTATTCCCATGGATAATAGGACTCCTCTTTGGCGGCGATTGCGTTCGCGCTCACGGCGAGGCCCTTTCCGTAGTGCTCCACGCACTCTCCGACCTCTGACCTGTCGCCTGCGAAGGATTCGAACTGCGGCTTGTTGTCCTCATAGCTGACAAAGCGTGTCTCGCGGTCAAGATATGCGACCAGGGTGTCTCTGATCAGGGATTCGGCAGGGGAGAGTCCGGACGGAAGCTCTATCGACAGCGTGGTGCTGCAGTACTTCGTCGAGTCTGCGAACGATATTGTTTCTGTGCGGAAATCCTCCTGTACGCCGGCGCATGATGCTGCCAGCAGTGATGCCGCGAGTATGGGAATGAAAAGTGATCTCTTTTTCATGTTGGAGTCTATTTTCTGATGAAGGTTGTCTTGCAGTAGTCCCATGGGATATCGAACATCTCCGACGGGATGTTCACCATACCGTCGACGTCGTCACGGTCGAAAGTGATGATCAGCCTTTCGTCCTTCAGCAGGATGTTGCGCTTTGAGGAGCGGAAGGTCTCAACGCCGTCGCTGTATTCATAAGTGACGGACCCGTCCGGTGCGAATATGAACTTGAGAGGGACGTCCATGGTCACACCGTCCGGTTTCTGGATGCTGACGGCCACTGTCATGTCCTCGTGGACGGTGAGGGACTGGAAATGGACATCCTTTGAACTCCATATCGGCTTCTCTCCGCCGACCACCATGAGTGCATTGCTCTCGCACGACCATTCGCCCCTGGCGTCGACCAGAAGCTTCTGCAGTTTCTCCACCGGCACGGTGATCTTCTCGTTTGCCGGTATGATGAGAACGAATCTGGCTCCGTTCTTATAAGTCCTGTCGAGACGTACAATGCCGCCGAGCCTGTCCGCTAGGTCCCTGCAGATGTTCAGTCCCATTCCGTGTCCGTCCTTCATGCTGTCGAGGGTGACGAAGCGGTTGAAGATGTCCTCGGCGATGGATTCGCTGACTCCTTCTCCGGTGTCGGTCACCGAGAATGTGACATGGCCCGGATTCTCCATCACCGAGCAGTTGACGATGATCTCGCCCTCGGTGGTGTGCTTGCACGAATTGGACAGGAAGTTCACGAGTATCTGCTGCACGCGCTTAGGGTCTGTATTTACATAGTATCCGCTGTCGACGTCGGAAGTGTAGTACATGCGCACTCCCGGAGGGGTTCTGCTGGCCGAGCAGTTGACCGACTTGCGGATTATCTCGTTGCATGAGGTGTCGACCTTGTTGATGTTCAGTATGCCTTTCTCCACGTCGGACATACAGAGGACGTCGTTGACTATCATCGTGAGAAGGTCGGTGCTGTCCTTGACATACTCGCAGTACTGGGACTTCTCCTCGTCTGAGAGAAAGCCGTCAGGCAGGGACAGGAGCTGCGAGAATCCGACGATTGCGTTGAGCGGAGTACGGATGTCATGGCTTATGTTCTGAACGAACAGGGTCTTAAGCTTGCTGGCCTCGTCGGCGATGCGGGCGTTGGAAAGAGCCTGGTTGAGCTCGTCCTCCTGCCTCTTCCTCTCGATGTGCTCTTTGGTGTAGAGCGAGAACCTCAGAGCAAGATAAGGCACATCCCTGCCGAGGGAGTAGACGGTCGCCCTGACCCATCTCAGTTCGCCTGTGCAATGCGAGGCATAAGTGTATTCTGCATGCGTGCTGTTCTCCCTGATCGCGATGAGCTTGTCCTTTGCGGTGAATTCCAGCCATCCGGGATAGTATTCCGGATCCATGAGCGCTCTTGATTTCTCGACGAGATTCTCGATGGAGTAGTGGTTGTCCTCCGTCTTGAAGTCGAACACAGGGGACTTCTTCACTTCGTATACGGTCTCTGTGTCCAGGTCCACAATGTAGCCTGAAATCATCTGGGTGGCGATCGCGTCCCAGAACGTGCTGTTGAGCACATCATTCGTGCAGTCCTTGAAGTTGACGAACGCCTCGTTGTGGGACATCTTGGACACATGGGTGGTGTACCAGATCGGAACGTCACCGTACGATATCCTGTGCTCTACCTCGAAATAGTCGACTTCGCGCAGACGCTGCGTGATGCTCTTGAGCGAGAGCTGGGAGATGACCTTCTCCCTGTCATTCGGAAGCACGAATGTGTCTGCATACAGCCGTACGAGCTGGTCATGGCTGTTGATGGAGTCATAGACGCTGCTGTCTCCGATCTTCCCCGGGCTCTTGAGTTTGGAGACGCCACCCGTGCTCAGGTCCACCACGAATGCACCCTTTGACTTTTTGAGGTAGCGTTCCACCAGGTATTTCTCCTTCCTGATCCTCTCCTCGCTCAGATGGATCGTGCCGGTGATGTCGCGGTGGGTGCCTTCGATGCGGACGCCATCCTTGTAATCGAAGTTGCGGAGTCCGCCGCATCGAACTATCCTGGTCGTCCCGTCGGGATGATGCCATGGATACTGGACTTCCGCGTTCTCTCCTTTGTTTATCCTCTCGATCACGTCCTTCACGATTCCGTAGACGTCACTGTCGATGGCATCGTACCATTTCTGATAGGTGTCCTCAGGGGAGACTCTTTCTGTCATACCGAGCAGCTCGAGCATCACGTCGTCAACGTACATTCGAGGCTTGGCCCCTTCGTCGATTTCGATTGCCCATAATCCGTTTTTCTGCTTGCTCAGAATCTCTGCAGACAAAGGGAATGTTCCATAGTGATTGGAGGTTTCCATCTGATGCGGTTTTTTGATACTACAAGTTTAACAAAAAAGCCCCAAATAACGTAATAATAGTAGTATATTTGTGGTATGTCCGAAGAGAAAGAACAATCACTTACCGCGAAGACGATCCAGAAGACCCTCGACTGGGCCTACGACAGGGCTGTCAATGGAGTTCCGGGGCTGGGAACGGCCGGGGAACTGGCCGGCGAGTATCTCAAGGGGGACAGGGATCTCGACAGGAAGGTGAACTCGCTAATCCGATGGCAGAATACAAAGGCTGCCACGGCGGGTTTTGCGACCGGACTCGGCGGACTCTTCACCCTGCCGGTGGCCATCCCCGCCGACATCGCCGCCACCATCTACATCCAGATCAAAATGATAATCGCGATTGCGATCATGTACGGAGTGGACGTCAGGGACGAGAGGGTCAGGACGCTGGTCTACCTCTGTCTGGTAGCTAGCTCAACCAGGGACCTGATGTCGCAGCTGGGGCTGAAGGCGGGAGGCCGCATATTCATGCAGTCTCTGAGGAAGATCCCGCCGAGAGTGTTCTACAGGATCAACCAGAAGGTCGGAATCAGGCTGCTTGCCAAGCTCGGAAGAAGGGGGGCGCTGAAGTTCGGAAGGCTTGCACCCTTCGTTGGAGGATTCGTCAACGGAACTCTGGACATGCTGGCGACAAGGTCGATAGCCAGGGTCGCCAAGAAGACCTTCAAGGAACTTGCTGAAGAAAACCAAATCACACAGACCATATGAAGAACGTCAAGTATCTTTTGCTGTCCATGCTCGCAGCGGCATTGGCAGCCTGCAGTCAGCCGGTGGATAACAAGGTTGACAAGTATGCAATCGATTGCACTCAGATGAGGGGATTCAACTACACTCCAGCCGGAGTCGCAGAGCCCCGCCACCACATCGATACATGGGTGAAGTATGACGAAGATGTGATAGCTTATGACCTTGACCTGGCAAAGGGCCTTGACCTCAATTTCTGCAGGATCTTCGTGCCTTATCAGGTCTATACCGAGATCGGCGACACCCTCGTAGACAGGCTCCGCGATTTTGCGCACAAGTGCGACGAGAGGGGGATGAAGATGATGCCGGTGGTCGGCAGCGGACGCTGGACCAGGGACAGCACACTCCTTTATCAGGCAGAGGAATGGGTTGACTTCCTCGTCGGCGCGCTCAAGGATGAGCCGAATCTCGCGATGTGGGACATCATGAACGAGCCGGACCTCAATGTCAGGATGCGTGAGGCCAACTTCGAGAACTGCAGACGCATGTACGGACTCTTCAAGGAGAAGGATCCCGACACTCCGCTCACCATCGGTTTCCAGCTCGTTTCCAGCATGATCAAGATGGCCGACTATGCTGATATCCTCCAGTTCCATGACTATTCCGAGACCAGGGCTGAGGTTCGCGACACCGTTGCACGTGCGCAGGCTTTCGCTGACCAGGTCGGAAAGAAGATCTTCAACGGAGAGATGGGCTGCGTGGGACGTGCCAACCCTTATGACGTGACTCTCGAAGAGCATATGAAGGCCAACATGGGCTGGTGCATCTGGGAGCTCATGGTGGTTAGAAAGGGCTGGGGAATGATCCACGGTGTGTTCTACGAGGACGGAACCGTGCGTGACCCGTCGATCCCTGCGGCGATTCTCGGATATTTCCGCAACCGTGAGGACATAGTTCCTGAGGATCCGGACCGTGAAGGCAGGATCACCAACGCCATGAACGGAATCGAGCAGTGGAAGAAGGACGGAGCGAAGGACTGGGAGAAGGGCCTGCGCCTTGCTGAACTCAGCGCCAACACTCTCGAGGCGGCTCAGCTCGCGCCTATGCGCGAGGCACCGAACTGGCAGGTCAACCAGCTTCGCAAGAGCGGCGACCTCAAGGAGATGAAGGAGGTTCTCGACAGGTTCTATGTCATGATGAAGCCTTACAAGAGGCCTGCGCGCAAGTAAAGGTGGATGTTCTTATAGCGGATAAGGGAGGAAAGATCGGCTGGGCTGTGGCTCGGTCGCTCCGTCAGCACGGACTGACGGTGGAGGTTTTCGACGACAGCCCGGTGACCAACGACCATCCCGGATACATCCGCAATCTGAAGCGGCTGGTACGTGAGTGCCGGCCGCGTATGATTCTTCCCATTTTCAAGTCTGCATGGGTCGCGCAGCACCGTGACGAGCTGATTGAGGCGGCGGTTGGACCTGCGGATGCAGTGCCAGCGGCGGCGGAATCTGAGTGTGCCGGACCGGTGGCGGGGAGTGTTATCCCGGTCGCGGAGGCGGAGGTGCTGGAGATGTTGGACGACAAGGTGCGGTGCAGCGGGCTGGCGGCGAGCCTGGGGATCGAACAGCCGCGAATGTACGCCGATGACAGGCTCGCCGCCATCACCGCCTGGCCGGTGGTCTACAAGCGCGCCAAAGGACTGAGCGGCTCGTCCGTATATTTTCCCAAGAGCATGCCCGCGCTCGAAAAGCTTGTGCGGAGCAGCGCGAAGCCCCACCTTGTGATGGATTATGTGGATGGCTATGACCTTTCCGTGGACATGGTCAGGTGGCCGCTGGCCGACGGTACGGTGTATATGCAGGCTGTTGCGTACAGGGTGCTCTGGCCGAGGCGGAAGGGCATCTCACGCGTCCGTATCGGCGTATCCGCACCAGATGTCATTGCGCGTGCGGAGCAGATTCTCGATGCCGTGGACTACCGCGGTGTGTGCGGGATGGATTTCAGGGTCGACCGCAGGAGCGGCAGGGCTCTGTTCCTCGAATGCAACCCCCGGTTCAGTGGCGGAATCCTTTCGTCCCTCGCCGCCGGACTCGACCTCCCATACCTGCTCTGGCAGCTCTCCAATGGCGGGAAACCTGCCGCCCTCAAGCTCCGCAATCACCGCCTTTCCATCGGGTGATCGGTATTTTGCAGTAGGGTGCGGAATCAGAAATAAAAAAGTCGGCAGGGGATAGCCTGCCGACTTTTTCTGTTTCTGCCGTGTCCGACGCCTGTTATGGCATCACGAAAGACTTGACGTCGCCATAGATATACTTGCTGCCCTCGTCAGTGAAGACGCGTGCGTATGCCCTGTAGTATACGGTCTCTCCGTGCTCGATGTCGTAAGTCTTGACACCCATGAGCATACGGTAGTTCTGTGTCTTGAATTCAATGACGTTGAGACCGAGGTCAAGGAAGCCCGCCGGGGTGGAGTAGTTATAGTTGTCGGCGTTGATGTCCTCTGAAAATCCGTAGAAGACACCGCCCTTGCCGAGGTTTGAACCGGCAAAATGATATTCTATGGTAGCGTTGAATGTGAAGCTTTCGTATGAGACGTCAGTTGCGTCGAGAGTGGTTACAACAGCCTTGTAGCCCTCTGGCGGAAGCTTTTCTTGGCAGCTCTGGAGCGATACGAGCGCGATCGCTGCTGCGAGGATTGAGAATATCTTCTTCATGATAAGTGTTTTGATTGCAAGTGTAAATATACGAACGATTACCGGTAAATCAAAAACATATGATTTACTTCAGCTCAGCTTTGACGTCTGTGATCATGCCGGCATGTGACTCGTCAGGCTCGGTGAGAGTGCTGCTGAGTGCAATTTCGCCTGGCTGCGCTCCGACAGTGAATTCTCCGGTATAGAGGATGTCGCTGTTTCCATAGAGAGTCGCCTCGAGGCAGACCTTGTAGCTGCCCTTTGCCACAGAATTTCCATTCTCATCGGTGAAGTCCCAGCAGAAGCACTGTACTCCGCCGCTAGGGGTAGCACCGCTGAATGCATCGAGCTGTGCGTCGGAAAGAGCCTCGGCATTGACGGTCTTGACCCATACAGGGACACATGCTGGGCGCTTAATGTAGCCGCGAACGAGTTCCTCGCCGTTGTTTGAACGACCCTTGGTGGTATATGCGGTCACGAAGAGAGTCTTAACGACCTCGCCGTTGCTGTTCTCGATCCATGCTGCGTACTGGTTTGAACCGGGTCCCGGCTGCGGTGTGTAGTTGAATGAAAGCTCGAGAGTCTCAGACTTTTTCTGACATGATGTCGCCAGACCCAGTACGAGGGCAGCGGCGATAAGAGCGATTTTCTTGATCATGATAAATGATAGGTTAGTGTGATAATTCTGTCCTGAAATATTTCTGACGCAAAGATAACAAATGATGACAGAATAATGTTTTGTATTATGTGCTATTTTGTTCTAGCAGATAAGCATGATCAACAGGCTGCCAGGCTGACTTTTTTATATTGTGGGTAAACTTTTTGCCGGACGATGCGTTTGGTCGTGGCGGGTAAGGCGGTGAGGGATGGGGAGTTAAATGATTTGGGGTGGTCGTTTTTTGACCACCCCAAATGGGTTAGTAAGCTGAAACTTAATTAGTTAGGTGCCACGGCGAAAATGCATGTAACTCTAATTACGTGGCTAGATGTCTGAAACTGAGGTTAGCTGCCACGGCGAAAATGCATGGAACTCTAATCGAGTCTGTCGTCACCGCAACCGCGCAAAAAGCAGGCGCGGTTGCTACAGCTAGGCCGTCCGGGGAGCTCGCCGCAAGGGCTCTCCTCGCCGGCCTGCTGTTGCCGATCGGTGGCGGAGGGGAGGGTTACTTCTTGAGGTAGCGCTCGAAGAAGTTGTCCATTGCGGGGCGGGTGACGTTGAGATTGAGGTCGAAGGCGACACCGTGGTGGCCGTGGATGCGGACATACTCGAGGTCGGCGCCGGCAGCGACCATCTTGTTCACGAAATCGTCGGTGAGGTTGACCTTCACGACGTCGTCATCGATGCCCTGGAGGAGGAGCATAGGGCTGGTGGTCTTGCCGAAATAGCCGATTGGCCACCACTCAGGATGCTCTGACCATGGACTTGCAGGATTTCCGATCTCGGTTGGAGGCGAACCTGCGGCAACGCATGCGACGCGGCTCGAGTACTCCTTCCATGGACCGTCACCCTCGAGGTCCTTGTTGTCGGAAGAGACACCGATCATGAGTGAGAGGTGAGCACCGGCTGAATGGCCATAGACACCGATCCTCTCAGGGTCGACCTGGTACTTGTCGGCATGGGCCTTGAGCCACCTGACAGCGCACTTCACGTCCTCGATACATGCAGGAAGGGGAGCCTCCTGGACGAACCTGTACTCGACTGAGATGGTCACGTAGCCCTGGAGGGCATAGCTGATGAGCAGGTCGCGGTACACCTGGTCGCTCTTCGAACCGAACGCCCATCCACCGCCGTGGACGATCACGATGGCAGGCCTGAGACCGCCGCCTGGAAGCTGCTCAGGCTCGGCGAGGTCGAGCAACCATGCCTGGCTCTGGCCATCCCTGTAGCGGATGTCGCTGGTGACCGTGATCTTTTTTTCTGTACTCTGTGACATGCCAGGCTGGGCCTGGACAAACGGAGCGGCTGCGAGAAGCGCAACCAGCATTGCAAAAAGATTCTTTCTCATATTCTGTATGGTATGATGACTTTTACAAAATTAGGAGTCGCGAATCCAAGAAGACGGGACAATTTTTCTTTCGATATGGAAATTTCTTTTCCTGCCGCGGTTAGAGCGTACGATTGTTTGCAGAAATATGCCTAAATTTACCGAGCGGCTTGTTTTATTCCAGATATCTTGCAAAAGATAGCCTGGCTAAAGCCGACATGATAACCATCGAAAACAACGTTAAACTATATGAACCACAGAATTCTGAATGTGATGGCGGCAGCAGCCGTGCTCGCATCCGCAACAGTCAGCATGAGGGCGCAGGAAGTCCTCTATCCAAAGCAGTTCAACCTTGGAGAAGTGACCCTTCTCGACGGACCTTTCAAGCATGCACAGGACCTCAACGTCGAGCATCTCCTCGAATATGACGTCGACAGGCTCCTGCAGCCGTTCCTCAAGCAGGCCGGACTCGAGCCGAAGGGCGAAGCATTCCCTAACTGGGAAGGACTCGACGGCCATGTCGGAGGCCACTACCTCTCGGCACTGGCGATCCACTATGCCGCTACCGGCGACCAGCAGTGCCTCGACCGCATGAACTACATGCTCTCCGAGCTCAAGCGCTGCCAGGACGCGAACGGCAACGGCTACCTCGGCGGTGTTCCGGACAGCAAGGAGCTCTGGCCTGAGGTGCAGCAGGGCAATCTCCGCCGCCTGCTCTCGATGTGGGTGCCATGGTACAACCTCCACAAGATCTACGCAGGTCTGCGCGACGCGTACATGTATGCAGGTTCGGAGCTCGCGAAGGACATGTTCCTTGACCTCTGCGACTGGGGAATCAGCATCTTCGGCAACTTCGATGCTGCGACCATGGAGAACATGCTCTCGCAGGAGCACGGTGGCCTGAACGAAGTCTATTCGGACGCATACGTCATCACCGGCGACAAGAAATACCTCGACGCTGCGCATAAGCTCACCCACCATGAGATCTTCGACAGCATGCTCGCAGGGGTCGACAACCTCGACAACCGCCATGCGAACACCCAGGTTCCGAAGATCGTCGGCTATGCGCGCTATGCGGAGGTCGCAAATGACAGCGACTACCTTAAGGCATCGGACTTCTTCTGGGAGAGGGTTGCGGACCACCGTTCGGTCGCATTCGGCGGCAACTCGCGCCGTGAGCACTTCCCGGCCGTGACCGACTATGAAAGTTACATCGAAGAGCGCGAAGGACCTGAGTC
Organism: Bacteroidales bacterium; assembly: GCA_024402115.1. The sequence goes on from JAKSJQ010000018.1 coordinate 29,019, forward strand.
ATGCAACACCAACAACATGCTCAAGCTCACCGAGAACCTCTTCCGCATGAACCCGCAGGCCGCCTACGCGGACTATTATGAGAACGCTCTCTACAACCACATCCTCTCGACCCAGCATCCGGAGCACGGTGGTTATGTATATTTCACCCCTGCGCGTCCATCGCATTACAGGGTATACTCGCAGCCGAACAGCGGAATGTGGTGCTGCGTCGGAACCGGTATGGAGAACCATGGAAAGTATGGTGAGTTCATCTATGCACACGACGGCGACGACCTCTATGTGAACCTCTTCATCGCATCCGAGCTCAACTGGGAGGAGAAGGGATTCTCACTCCGCCAGAACACCGAGTTCCCAAGCGAGGAGGGTACCACCATCACCGTCACTTCGAAGAAGAAGACCAAGCTCAACCTTCTCATCCGCAAGCCGGAATGGACCGACGCGATGAGCATCACCGTGAACGGAAAGGCATGGCCGGCGAAGGCTGGTGAGAACGGATATGTTTCCATCGACCGCAAGTGGAAGAAGGGCGACGTCGTTTCGGTATCGCTGCCGATGAAGACCACCATCGAGAGGCTCGAGAATGTTCCTGACTATGTGGCCATCAAGCGCGGACCTATCCTCCTCGGCGTGAAGACCAACCAGCGCGACATGGACGGACTCATCTCCGACGACGGCCGCTGGGCACATATCGCACACGGTCCGCTCCAGAGCGCATTCGACGATGCTCCGGTGATCGTGGCGACCGACGCTGAGCTCCTCGCGAAGCTCCAGAATGCCGTTCCAGTGGCAGGAAAGCCATTCCATTATACCGTTCCAGGCCTCTTCACCGGCGAATTTGCAGGCGCTGAGCTCGAGCCATTCTACGGCATCCACGACAGCCGCTACTCAATCTACTATCTCTGCCTCGATAGGCAGGGTTACGACGCCAAGGTCAATGAGGCGAAGACTCGCGAGGCCGAGCGCATGGCTCTCGACGCACGCACCATCGATGCAGTGCAGACAGGTGAGCAGCAGCCGGAGATCGATCATAGGATGAAGGTCGGCCGCTCATCGAAGGGCAACAGCCAGGGCGAGAACTATCGTCAGGCTATGGGCAGCTGGTTCAGCTATGAGCTCGAGACCAAGGGTCAGACCGACCTCGCTCTCATGCTCCGTTTCTGGGGTGCAGAGACCGGCAACCGCGCTTTCAAGGTCCTCGTCGATGACGTGGAGATAGCTTCAGACAACACCGGTTCGAAGTGGAATCGCAGCGCGTTCTTCAACGTTGAGTATCCAATTCCTGCAGCTCTGCTCGAGGGTAAGGAGATCATCACCGTGAAGTTCGAGTCAGCCGGTCCACGCGACATCGTCGGCGGCATCTATGCTGTCAGATTGGTGACGAAGTAGAACCTGCACAGAATCAATTGACGCGCTGGATCGTGGCTTTAGACGGCCCGGTTCAGCGCGTTTTCTGTGCAGCTATGAGGAACAAGCTACTCTCCGAGGACAGGACGGACAGGAAGACCTCGATAAAGCTGGACTTTTACGCAGGTGGTGTGGTCCAAAGGTTGATTTGCAACTAAAACATATGCACAATCTTCGTCGAAAAACTTGCTCGCTGACAAAGTCGAACTCCAATAGTAGCAGTAAATGTGATATCTATCGTTTTCTCCTGGATACGGAACGAAATTCACCATCTTTTCCCGAATGCCGGCTGCTGGCAGATATATTTTGTTTCCTGAAGTCGGCCCGTAGATGGATTCAATATAATATCCTCTGATTTTGGGACGTGAATTGTCGTATGGATCTGTTTCGGTGGTTTCTATCAAGTCCGGTGTCCATTTGTAATAATTGACATTGGTTAGAATGGTCCAATCCTCGATGGTTGGGAGACGCCACTTTCCACCCCAGAGTGCCTGTGCGATATCCTCAGTACCGTTTGTGTATGTTTCCTGAAGGTAATATTCTTTCACCCATGGCTCGCCCCATGAGTAGTAGTCTCCCGACTCGAAGATTGATACGGCACCTATGTTTGTTGTAGCCCATTTACCTGCCTGTCCCATGTCGACATACCCATGTTTCATATGGGTCTTGTGATAACCGTCCTCCTCTTTAGTGCAAGAGCAGACAACCAGGACTGCAACCATGGTGAGTATTGCTGAAAAATGTGCTTTCATATCATTGTTCCAATTATAGGATGGCCTCTTCTTCTGTGATCGGGATGAAGCGTGGACCGGAATAGTCTTCACGTTCCACGGATGAGAAGAACATCTCCTTCGGACGCACCCATATGTCATGGTTACCGTAGAGAGCCTGATACACGACCAGTTCACGAGTCGGATCTTCGCTGTCCTTCGCTATATGCAGAATCTTATATCTGCCACCCTTGAAGTGGCGGAAGTACTGAATGTCTGACATGATATACACATTAAAGTTGCTTCAAGGACAAAGTTCGCATAATTTTCTTAGATTTACGGCTGCAAACCGAGTATATCTCACACTCGGTTCCAACAATATGCTCATGACTAGTGCTCATACTGACGGGTATGGTATACAAAACTAACCCCGAATGTTTGATTGCTCAGCGACATCCGGGGATTTCATTACAAAGGTATAGTTTTTTCACAACTCCTGAAAAATTAAGTATTACTCATGTCACGAACGACAAAAACAAATCGTTTTTTGTCGTTCGTGACGGTTTTTTCGATGTTTCGAGCTGTTTTGCTGGCACGAACTCCAAGAATTGGCTGTTTTTTGGCGTTCGTGCCACTGAAACATGCTGAAACTGCTGAAATGAGTGCGCGAACTTAAGAAATCTCTCATTTTTTTGAGTTCGCGACAAGGAAGTGGGCAGATTGTTGCAGCGAGGGACTTGCTACAGGCTCTCGATGAAGCGGGAGTAGCTGCGGACGTAGTCGGTGAGGGCGGGGGAATCGACGATGCGAACGTCCGCAGCCAGACCGATCACGAAGCGCCCGACCCCCTCCATCTGGGTCACGTCCGTCTCGAGCAGCCAGCGGTCGGGCGCGAGCTGCATGAGCTCGTATTCGGCGAGCGGAAACTCCTCGACCAGCAGATTGCGCGCCCTGCGGTTGAGCTCGATGCGCACATGGGTCTTCGTCGGACCGCTCATCCTGAAAATGTCCATCTCCGGCTTGCGGTGCTCCGGCTCGAACTCCCACCCGTCCGGAAGGATCTCCACCGAACCGATCCTCGAAATCTTGTACATCTTGTTGGCGCGGCTCACCACGTCGTATGCCCATACGCAGACGTACTCCGCCGTGAACTCGTACGGCTCCACGAGCACATCATGAACCCCCGAATTCGACGACTGGTAGTCCTTAAGGACGACGCGCTTGCCCTCGGAAATCGCCTCCTCGAGTGTCTGGATTGCGTATGCCACCTTCTTGTTGTCCGTGTACCGGTCGATCGCAGTCACGTCGTACACCGCCGAAAGCTTCTTGTAGAGGTTCGCCTTCATGCCGTTCGACTGGTCGAGCCCCTGGATCAGGTTCGACAGCACCTTCGCCTCCTCCTCGGAGAAATACACGAGCTTCTCCAGGTCCTTCGACGCCTTCGGCATCTTCATCAGCCGGTAGATGTTCCCATGCACCTTCTCCACCACGAAGCCCGCATCCTTGAAGGTGTCGATATATCGGTAGATGGTCCTGTACGAAGTGTCCATCTTCTCTGCTAGCTCATCGATGGTGAAGAGCACGCTGCCCGACATCAGTCGCATCAGGCGGAGCATACGCTCGATTTTCGGTTGGTCCATAGTGTTGCTAATTATTATGGACACGAAGTTAGCAGAAAAATCGCAACATTTTTCAGCTTGTGACAAAACTTGTCAAAAATGCGGAATACTTTTGCGCTGTCTTTCGAAGGGACGTTCGGTGAGAACAGGCAATTGGGATCATGCGACGAGCGGTTTTCAACGGGAGACGTACGACGAGAAACTCGTAAAGCATCGCGAGCCCTCCAGGAGAGGCGCCAACCGAGCAGGGATGCCACGGTGGCAAAATGATGCGGATTATATAATGATCAAAAAACATCTATCATGGAAAAGTACACCAATGAGGAGGAGGTACTCACCTTCAGACTGAACGAGGTCGAGACGAAAAGAGCAAAGACCTTCTGCGCCCTGCACATGATGCATGTCGCGCACATGCCGGCCGGCGAAGCATTCTGCTTCAAATTCATCCCAACGCACATCGGAATCGTCGCGATCCTGCAGTGCATGGCATGCAATGAGCACATCGACCTGACCGACTATTAACAGATCGCGGAATTTCAAAACATCAAGACTATGACGATCTACAAGGACAATGCGCCAACTTCCAGGGAGATATGGCTGGAGGTGGAAGACGGAGTGGTGAGGATGGTCCAGCAAGACCTCGGACCAGCCTGCCAGATCATGACGGGCGAAGACGAATACGAGAGGGAAGTGTCCTGCAAGCTCAAGGAGCTCGAGGCTTTGCTGAGGATCAAGGGCGCTGCGGCGGTCCTGGACCAGCTCTCGAAGATGTTCCATAGCTCCGACTCGATCGACCGCTTCATGGTCTACCTTTCGCAACACGGAATCAGGTACGACGTGTACTCTGACTAGCTCGCTTCGGCGGCGGGTTTTGCATGCGCTGGCCGGTTTCGGCGTCGGGTTTTGCTTGCGCCGGATTGCTTCCGCGTTGTGTTTTGCTTGCGCCGGCGCGAACTTAAGAAATCGCTCATTTTTTTGAGTTCGCAGCGCTGAAATTAGCAGAAACCGTTAAAACGAGTGCGCGAACTGAAGAAATCGTCCATTTTTTTGAGTTCGCAGCGCTAAAGCACGCTGAAACGGCTTACTTACTGTCACGAGCGACAAAAATCGAGTTGTTTTTGTCGTTCGTGACACCATTTCCGGGGTTTTCAGCGATTTCACTGCCACGAACTCCAAGAATTGGCTGTTTTTTGTCGCTCGTGCCAGTATGAAAGCCATGTGAATTATTACCTACTTATGAATGGTCCTAAATGTTGCTACAGAAACGAGATTCACTTACGAAGCCTTGCCCGATATTCGTTAGGTGCAGAGCCTCTGAAGCGCCTGAACATTCTGCTGAAGTGTGCGGGAGAACAATATCCTACAGAGTATGCTATATGTTCGATCGACATGTCAGGATGCCCTGTCAGCATCATGCATGACCTGTTTATCCTCATCTCGTTGAGAGCGAACATGAAAGTCTTTCCTGCCTTGCGCTTGAAGAAGTTGCAAAAGGCGGTCTTCCCCATACAGAACTCATTCGCCATCCTTTCAAGACTCAAGGACTCAGACATATGCTCCTCCATATATTCCAGGATCTGCTGAATCTTGCCGAATGATCCCACCTTGTCATGCAGATTGCCATCTATGGTGATCTTGCGTTTGTCACTACATCTATATGCTGCCACGAGCATCTCCAACAGAGCCAGAAGTCTATTCTCCGGTTCCATCGAAACCATTGTAATCATTAGCGATGACAGACGGGACGCTTCATGACCTCTTATCTCGACTGCATGGTCCAGGGAACTTATATAGGAAACAACTCCTTTCATTTCAGGGAATGTGGATAGGGAAGATGTCACAAGCTCTACCGGGAACTGGACGCTGTACTCCTGGATTCTCACATTCTCCGGATTCTTATAGACCCAGTTGTGAGGAATGCCTCCTGGGATGAGAAGAACCTCCATTTCCTTGAAAGGTTCGCTAACATCCCCGATAGTACGGATACCATACCCACTGAAGGTGAACTGGAACTCGAATTCCGGATGAGCGTGAAGTTCCAGAGTCTCGATCGTAGCTTCCTGGTCATATCTGGCAAGGAATGAACATCCGTCAGGAATCACGACACGTTCGTAGCAAACGACATTGTTCATGATGTGAAATTTGGACAAATATAATACAAAATTCATCAAGGGCATTCCTTACGGAACCGATAAATTTGCACATCGTCCATAGAAACAGAGTAGAGATGAGCACTTACCTTGAATCGAAGCCAAGATATGAGATCCTCGATGGTCTCAGGGGTGTCGCGGCCCTGGTGGTCGTGGCGTACCATCTTTGTGAAGTATACATGACAAGCTACGCCGATGCGATGGTTAACCATGGCTACCTTGCCGTGGATTTCTTCTTCGCCCTCTCAGGCTTCGTCATAGGATACGCCTACGATGACAGATGGGACAAGATGAGCACATGGGGATTCTTTAAACGAAGGCTTACCAGACTCCATCCGATGGTCATCTTCGGAGTCATCATAGGAGCCATCTGCTTCTATTTCCAGGACTGTGCGGACTTCCCGCTAATCAAAGACACCAGCGCAGGACAGCTGCTTGTCGTCATGCTGATTAACATGCTGATGCTCCCGCTGCTTCCTTGCATGGACATACGCGGAACGGCAGAAGTCTCTGCATTGAACGGCCCGACATGGACCCTGATGTACGAATATCTCGCCAACATCATTTATGCGTTCGTGCTCAGAAGGCTTCCGAAGATAGCTATCGCAGTTCTTATGATCATGGCAGCCTCTCTTACGATTGATGTTGCCATGGACCTGAACATGTTCGGAATGCTTGATGGCTACGAGACGCCTAATGCAATACTTGGAGGCTGGGCACTTACCGGACAAGGAGTATATCTCGGCATCACAAGACTCGCATATCCATTTCTGGCAGGACTGTTCATTTCAAGGATGGGCTGGACTATCAATATGAAGAATGCATTTCTGTGGTGTTCAATTGCGGTAGTCGTTCTGTTCAATGTGCCGTTCCTTGGTGGATGGTGTATGATGGCAGAAGGTGTTTTCAACAGTATGATGATTCTCCTGGTCATGCCTCTTATCGTCTCAGTGGCTGCCGGAAGTACGGTTATTGGCAAGAAATGGTCCGGCCTATGCCGATTCTGCGGTGAAATCTCTTTCCCTCTCTACATCACGCATTATCCGTTCGTCTTCATACAGCATGCATGGGCACAGAACCATCCCGAACTTCCTGCGTCTGTCCATGTCACAGTGGCGGTAGGTACTTTTATGCTGGCCATGTTTGTCGCTTACGCAGCCCTGAGACTGTACGACGAGCCTGTACGCAACTGGTTGAAGAGAAACTGGTTGAAATAGCTGAAATCAAACCTGCAGGCTTGGGAGGAAAGTCTGCAAGCCTTGCAGAGATGGGGGAATGGGGAGAGTTCGGCGTACTTTTGCCATGTGAACTAAAAACAATGGCATATGTTAGCAAGAGAGATCGACATCTACAATCTGATCATCATCGACGAGAGCGGCTCGATGAGTATTTCCTTGTCAGAAGACGTCAGCATAAGGGCTTACTTTGTTTCTCACAAAATTAGCAAAATCTCGCTTCCCAATCAGAAAACTCAAGACCTTTTTCGGCTTGCCTCAAGGACCTTCCAGAAGTCGAGCGGGAGGTGGACGTTAGGAAGCCAATAGGCCCTTTCGAAAAGGGGAGCCATCTCCGCGACCGTGAAGCCGGCGATTCCGCAGCCGATCTTCGTGACGAGGAAAGTCATGTCCTGGTGGGTCTTTGCATACTCCATGAAATCGTCCACGTACGGGCGAATCTCCTCCACGCCACCGTGCATAGTCGGAATCGCGTAGCTCTGCCCCTGCATGCCCACGCCCTTTCCGTACACCGCACCGAACTTCATCGCCGCGATGCGCGCTGCACCACCTCCATGCCTGCCGGCGAGATTGCTACCGAACACGAACACCTCGTTCGGCCGCAGCTGCTCAATCATGTCGGACGCGATCCTCTTCTTCCAGAACAGCAGACGAGGATCATCATGGTCCATGTACTTCTGATACCACATGATGTACTCGGAATTCGGCAGCCCGTCGATCGCGTCGCCGTAGTCGGAAATCGGACAACCTTGCACGAGGTCATGCGCCAGAATCTTCATGATGTCCGTGAACTCGAGGTTCTTCTTGAACTCATCCGGAATGCCGTCGATGCCCACGATGAGCCCCATGATCTGACCAGCCACCGATCCCGTTGAATCGCTGTCGCCGTCATGGTTCACGGCAGAAATGATCGTCTCGGCGAAGTTGCCGAAGTGCTTCAGACACGAGTAGATCGCGATTGCGAGCGTCTCCTCAGCGACCCAGCCTTCGCCAAGCATCGCGATCGCCGCGGCGTCTGGAATGTCGGAGCGGGATAGACCTACGGCCCTTCCAATCAGCTCTTCCATCTGCCCGCAGTAGCGCGGATACACCTCCATGTAGGTCTTGTTGACCACATCGTAATCCTCACCGCTTGGGCGTGGATCATGCACATGCCCGTCATAGTCCACCGGTGTCTTCTTGAACTCGTCCCATACTCGAGGAAGCACGCTGTACAACTCTTCCCGGTGCGAGATGCCTTCCCTCTGGATGAACTCCAGGAGGATTTCAAGATACGCTGCGGTCATGAAACCGAGCGGATGGTGGTGGGTCAGAGCCGCAATCTTCGCTGCGCACACATGAGTATTCCTTGCGTGGCTCATGTCACTGAATAATGCTACCGGAGCGACTCTCATTATACCTCCACAACCCTTGCTGTCATTCTCGACAGGGATGTCCTGAGCCAGCGATGTGAGTGCTTCAAGACAGGTTATGCCAGGTGCCCTTCTTACATGTAATCCAGGCTCATTATATATCCAGCACAGATGTTCTTTTGCCCAGCCATTTTTGGCGGCGTTGATTCCCTGTGTCTTAAGCCAATCATTGTAAGCAATCTTTACATACCACTCAGGATCACCACAGACGCCATAAGTGTTACCTCTTGTTGACCAGAAGAGGATTCCATTGGCAGTGAAAAGCGTCATCTGCGTGTCGTCGGACACGACCGCCTTGCCCCTTTTGTCAAGCACGAAACTGCGTATTCCTCTCTCTCCAAAAGTCCTCTTAATCTCATCATAACTCATGAACTCGACATTATAGCCGAGCGCATCTCCCGCAGCACCGCCCACCAGGCAGCCAAGCACTTTCCTGTAATCCTTCTTCATAAGTAAGCTCTTCTATTTAACGTTAAAACTCCAACTTAAATCCCTTTGACTTCATCTCCGCGTACCTCTCCTTATTGAATCGATACTGCACCGGAATCCTCGGACCGGCATTCTTCGGACGGTCGCCAGTCTCTTCAAGAATGCCCAGCTTGAGCATCTTCGAAGAGAAGTTCCTTCTGTCGAAATGGACCTCGAGGATAGCCTCATAGAGGTCCTGCAGCTGCGGCATCGTGAACACCTCCGGCAAAAGGTCGAATCCCACCGGCTTGAAATGCATGCGCTCCTTGAGCTTGCGCAGCGCCACCCTGAGCATGAGCTCATGGTCGAATGCGAGGCTCGGAACGGAGTCGATAGGGAACCATGCAGCGAGGTGGGCGTCGTCATTGCCGTGGACCGCGCCCTTCTCGACGAGCGCATAGTAGGCGATCGTGATCACTCTTCCGCGCGGATCCCTGTTCACATC
>JAKSJQ010000019.1 GCA_024402115.1 Bacteroidales bacterium
AGGTTCTCACCTACGCAAAGGATAACCTTGATGCCGGCAGCGAGAGCGAGCTTGGTCTTCTCGACAAGCTTCTCATCAGTCTCACCGTAGTACTGGCGACGCTCTGAATGACCGAGGATGGTGTACTCGCAACCTACTGAAGCGAGCATGTCAACTGAAACCTCTCCGGTGTAAGCACCCTTAGCCTTGTCTGCGCAGTTCTCTGCTGAAAGAGCAACGCGAGTACCCTTTACTACCTCATTTACTGGATAGAGGTGGGTGAAAGGAGTAGCGATGATAAGTTCTACGTCTGCAGGAACCTCTGCTGACTTTGCAACGACTGCTTTTGCGAGCTCTACGCCCTCAGGAACTGTAGTGTTCATCTTCCAGTTACCTGCTACGATGTGTTTTCTCATTTCTGTATTTTGTTAAGATTATTTCCTTTAAGCACTTGCCTTTGCAAGCGGGCGCAAATTTAGCAATTATTTCTGATAAAATGATTAACTTTGCGGCCCATTGGAATACGAAAAAATATAAAAGAAATATACCATGAAGAACTTTGTAGAAGAACTTAGGTGGAGAGGCATGATCCACGACATCACTCCAGGCACAGAGGAAGAACTCAAGAAGGGAATGATGTCAGCTTATGTAGGCATTGACCCTACCGGAGACTCGCTCCATATCGGCCACCTCGTCAGCATCATGATCCTCAAGCACTTCCAGGCATGTGGCAACAAGCCATTCGCACTCGTAGGCGGTGCTACAGGAATGATCGGTGACCCTTCGATGAAGAGCCAGGAGCGTAACCTCCTTGACGAGGAGACCCTCGCTCACAACGTAGCATGCATCAAGGCACAGCTCGGCAAGTTCCTTGACTTCAATTCAGACGCAGAGAACAAGGCGGAACTCGTGAACAACTACGACTGGATGAAGGACTACACCTTCATCAACTTCACCCGTGACATCGGTAAGCTCATCACCGTGAACTACATGATGAGCAAGGACTCTGTGAAGAAGCGCCTCAGCCGTGACTCTTCAGAGGGTATGTCATTCACCGAGTTCACCTACCAGCTCCTCCAGGGATACGACTTCCTCTATCTCTATCAGAACAGGAACGTGAAGCTCCAGCTCGGCGGCGCAGATCAGTGGGGTAACATCACCACCGGTACCGAGCTCATCCGTCGTACCTGCGGCGGCGAGGCTTTCGCACTCACCTGCCCTCTCATCACCAAGGCAGACGGCGGCAAGTTCGGAAAGACCGAGAAGGGCAACATCTGGCTCGACCCAGAGCGCACCTCACCATACCAGTTCTATCAGTTCTGGCTCAATGTCAGCGATGCAGATGCAGAGAAGTACATCAAGATCTTCACCATGCTCGATCAGGAGACCATCGAGAGTGCAATAGCAGCTCATGCAGAGTGCCCTGAGCGTCGCGAGCTCCAGAAGCTCCTCGCTAAGGAGATCACCATCATGGTACATGGCGAGAAAGAGTACGAGAACGCAGTAAAGGCTTCTCAGATGCTCTTCGGCAAGGCGACTGCAGACGACCTCCGCAGCCTCGACGAGAAGACCTTCCTCGCAGTATTCGACGGTGTCCCTACCTTCGAGGTGGCTGCCGACAAGCTCCCTCTCGGCATCCTCGACGCACTTGCAGTAGAGACCCAGGTATTCGCATCCAAGGGTGAGGCCCGCAAGATGATCCAGAGCAATGGTTTCTCTATCAATAAGGAGAAGATGACCGACCCTAACTACGCTCTCAGCGAGAAGGACATCATCGATGGCAAGTACATCCTTGCACAGAAGGGAAAGAAAGACTATTACATCATCGTAGTAAAGTAATAAGGCATGGAAGCAACCGAGTCAACCAGACAGCTCAAGGTCGCACGTGAGATCCAGAAGGACCTCGCGGAGATCATCAGGAGCAAGGGCATGGCGCACTATGACGGAGCCATGGTATCCGTCAGCGGCGTCAAGATCAGCCCCGACCTTTCAGTAGCGCGCGTATACGTGAGCATCTTCCCTTCATCGAAGGCGGAGAAGATAATGGCGCAGCTCGAGGAGGAGAAGAGAGAGCTTCGCGGAGAGCTCGGACGCAACGTGCGCCAGCAGCTCCGAATCGTTCCGGAGCTCACCATCTTCCTCGACTCTTCGCTCGATTACGTCGAGCACATCGAGGAACTTCTCAAGAAATAGGGATTCAGCGTCTCTCCTTCTTGTAGAAGGAAGCCACGGGCAGCAGCGCGATCAGATAGCCGATCACAGCGACGCCTGCCACGGTAACAAGAACATCCGTCCATGAAAGGACAATAGGATATGCCTGGACTATGAAGCTTCCAGGCATTCTTATTATACCGAAGTGCTGCTGGGCAAGGCACACGAGTATACCTACCACAAGGCCGCCGGCAAGACCCAGCAGGGAGATGAACCATCCCTCGAGCACGAAAATCCTGCGCACGAGCGAGTCGGTGGCACCCATGCTGCGGAGCGTCTCCATATCCCCGCGCTTGTCTATGATCAGCATCGAGAGACTACCGAAGATATTGAATGCGATGATTATGATCACGAAGATCAGGATCAGGAAGATCGCAGCCTTCTCGTACTTCATCATCTTGTAGAGAGACTCGTTCTGCTGATAGCGGTCGCGCACCTGCATTCCGCTTCCCAGGCGTTCGCCGAGCTCCTTCTGCACCCTGCGCATCTCCTGCGGCTGGGTACCCGGAACGAAGCGTATCTCCACACCGGACACCTCATCCTCATATTCGAGGAGCTTGCGCATCTGATCGATAGGAAGGAGCATATATGCGTTGTCGATCTCGCTGCTGACCGCAAAGGTGGCTGATGGCCATATCTTGACGGACCTGATGGCCGCGGTCGGATTTGCCAGCGAGATTGCGCGAGTGCGGGTCGGGAAATAGATCTCGATCGGAGTCAGGAAACGAGGGCTTATGCCCATCTTATATGCCAATCCTGCGCCCACCAGTGCGAGCGGAACGTCACCCTTATGGAAACTGTACTCACCCTCACGGATGTATGATTCGAGCGGAGATTCCTCCTCATAGACCTGGTCTACTCCCTTCGCAATCACGACGCTCTGCTTGCCACCATAATTGAGGAACACCTGTTCCTGCAGCACCGTGCATACGGACGCGACGCTCTCCTGATCGTAGAGCCAGTTGTAGGCCTCCCCTTCCGGCACGAATGCCTTGCCCTCCGAAGGAACGACGAGAAGGTCCGGCTCCACCGTGCCCATCATGGACTTGACAAGCTCGTCGAATCCATTGTAAACGGACAGGATGATGATCAGAGCCGCGGTACCAATCGCCATTCCGACCGAAGAAATCGTCGATATGATGTTGATCACATTGTGCGACTTCTTCGCGAAGAGATATCTGCGCGCTATGAAGAAAGGAAGGTTCATCAGCAGGCTAGTTTATTCCTCAGGCATGAACATTGGGTCCCAAGCAGGAAGAAGCTCAGGCTTCTGGTCGAGCATCTTGAGGATGTCGGCAGGAACATACTTCTTCTCGAGCACGAGACGGAACATGTATTCGTTGAACCACTCGTCGGTCATGATGAGACAGCCCTTGTAGCCAGAAGAAGCGCCCCAGCTGTTCTCAACCATCCACTTCTGAGGCTTGCCGTCCTTGAGATCCACCGCGATGAGGGTCATCGCGTGCGAAGAACCGCTGGCATGGGTCTTGACCCTCTCTTCCTTGTTCATGCCGAAGCTGAATCCCGAGAGCGACTCATAGTCGAAGTTGGCAAGGTCGAGGGTACCCTTGCTGCGGTCGAGGAACTTCGCGACGTCGCATGAGAAATACATGGCGGTATTGTCCTTTATAGAAGCAATTGCCATCTCCTTGATTCTCTCGATAGGAAGGTTGATATAGAGCCAGTTCTGTCCGTCATACACATGACGGTCATATTCGATTTCATAGACCTTTCCGTACTCTCTGCATGGGTCGTTCATGACCATCACGTAGTTGTTCTCGAGGTCTGCGCTGACATATTCGTCATAGAAAGCCTTCGGAGTGTAGGTCTTGGTATCAACGATCTCGCCCTTGGAGTTGCAGCGAGTCCACTCGAACTCGGTAGGAGGAACGCCGAGGCAGAGCACGAGGAAGCGGTAGATCTCCTTGAGCATCTCGATCTTCGCTGCTCCCATCTTCTCGAGAGCCTTGCCGTTCTTCTTGCCGTCATTCATGTCGCGCAGACGAAGTCCATCCTCGCGGAGCTTGAGCTTGAGAAGGTTGGCCATAGCCGAAGTGTTGTTCGAATTGAGGGTCTCAGCCATCGCTGTCGAAGGAACTACGCCGTACTTGGTGATAAGGTTAGCGACACCGGTGAACTGTCCGCCGTCGCTGAGAGGATTGCTGAAGAGCCAGTCAACCTTGCGATCCTCGAAAGGAAGGTCGCGGGTATCGATCACAGCCTGGAGGAAAAGATTGCACTTCTCGAGCTGGTCGTAGAAGAAGAGATAGTTCTGGCTGAACTGGAATTCAGGAAGGTCATACTTGTCTATCATCCTCGCGCGAAGCACGTTCAGTCCGGTAAAGAGCCAGCAGCGGCCAGACGACTTCTGGTCGGTGATGCCCTTGGTCTTGACCCTGTCCGAGAAATGGGTATCCATCATCACGGCGTTCTCCATGTTGACAGTGAGAGCGGAGATGGAAGTGCTTGCAAGAGCATTCTTGATGGCCTTATCGGCTGCCGTTGCCTCATATCCCTTGCTTATCTCGGAAAGAGCGGCAGCGTCGAGTCCGCCACCTGGAACGATATTCTGCGCATTGAGGGCAAGGCCCATGAAAAGCGATGCCGCGAGGATAATTGTCTTCTTCATATTCGTAGTTCTAGTAAAGTTCAAATATAGCGATTTTTGGCAACATTGGCTATATTTGTCCCTGTCACATGGGGAGAAGGATACCATACAGCTTCATTCTGGCGGCAGCCGTACTGGCTCTCGCCGCAGCTGACGTGCTCTGGGGAGGAAACGCAGGCGGCGACGCCTTCATCATCACCAGGATAAGACTCCCCCGCGTGGCAGTGGCGCTCATATCTGGTGCGGCTCTCGCACTCGGCGGACTCCAGATGCAGAGCATATTCCGCAATCCCCTCGCTGACCCCCACATCATGGGAGTCAGCGCCGGCGCGGGTCTGGGAGCCGCGACCGCACTCCTTCTCGGAAGCGCCGGCGCTGCAGGCCTCAGCTCGATGGGGGCTGCCGTCACCGGAGGCTTGACCCTCGCGGCATCAGCGTTCATCGGGGCAGCCCTCTCTGCCGCCCTCGTGATGCTCGTCTCGACCAAGGCCAAGTCCACCTCCACCCTCCTGATATTCGGAATCATGCTCGGCTTCATCATCAACGCGATAGTAGCCGTGCTCCAGTTCAGCAGCAACTCCGAGTCACTAAAGGCATACTACAGCTGGGCAGCCGGCAGCTTCAGCAACTGCAGCTGGCCTCAGGTCATAACCATGGCAATATGCCTGTCGATAGGAATCGCACTGGCCGCAGGCAACATCAAGGGCCTCAACATCATTCTCTTCGGAGACGAATATGCCGAACTCTCCGGAGCAAGGACAAGGCGCATCCGTCTGAGCGCGATGACAGCGTGCTGCATCATGACAGGAGCAGTCACTGCATTCTGCGGCCCCCTGGGCTTCGTCGGAATAGTCGCACCTCATATCGCAAGACGAATCTCTGGACGCCAGTTCTGCTCCGACCACCGAAGGACCATCCCGACCAGCATGCTCGCCGGAGCCGGTCTCTGCACCGCGGCAGACCTGGCATCTCAGCTGTGGTCGAGAATCGTGTCGCCCATTCCGGTGGGCAGCAGCCTCGCCATCATCGGTATTCCGCTCATACTCCTGATCCTCATCGGAGGAAAGGGCGACAAGCTCAGCTAGAACCATGGAGAAGGACACCATCATAAAGGCAAACGCAGCGAAGATAGGATATGGGAGCCATATCCTGTGCAAAGGCATAAGCTTCGACATCAGACGCGGAGACTGCATCCTGCTCTGCGGCCCGAACGGCAGCGGAAAGACCACCCTGCTTCGCGCCATCACCGACGGCAGCATACTCGACGGACAGAGCTGCGAAAGAGTCATGGTACCGACCGGAATACCCAAGGTAAAGGGATTCACTCTACGCGAGTTCATCAGCACCTCGCTCTACAGGGAAAGCAGTTGGAAAGGACGCATCGGGAAGAAGCTCGAATCGAGGATTGACCAAGTTCTCGAAATGCTCGCCCTGTCCGCTCTCCAGGGCCATGACATATCCACCCTCAGCGACGGTGAGTTCCAGAAAGGCACCATCGCGGCGGCCCTTTGCCGCACCAGCGACGAAGCATGCATACTGCTGGACGAGCCGAGCTCATTCCTCGACCCTGAGAACAAGGCCATGATTTTCCGCACCCTCCGACAGATTGCCCAGGAGAGCGGAACTGCCTTCGTCTACTCCACCCACGACGTTGCTGCAGCGCTTCCATCATGCACCGCAGCATGGGCCATCGGCAAGGACGGACAATTCCGCTGCGGACGTGAAACAAAAATTGAGGTTATTTCTTCAATATTCTCCGACAAAAGCCTTATCTTTGGGAATTCGACAGAATTCTGATGAAACAAAGACTATTCCTGATAGACGGACACGCGCTAGTATTCAAGATGTACTATGCGTTCCTCAGACGTCCTATGATCAATTCCAAGGGCGCTGACATGTCCATCCTATACGGCTTCACAAAGTACCTCCTCGAGATGATCGAGAAGGAACGCCCTACCCACCTGGCAGTGTCGTTCGACCCTCCGGGAGGGACCTTCCGCAACCAGATGTATCCCGAATACAAGGCCAACAGAGATGCAACCCCGCAGCTTGTCATCGATGCGCTTGAGCCCCTGACCGAGCTCTGCGAGTCTCTGCGCATACCCGTGCTCATGATGATGGGATTCGAGGCCGACGATGTGATCGGATCGATGGCAAAGCGCGCGGAGAAGGAAGGCTATGAGGTATACATGGTCACTCCGGACAAGGACTACGGCCAGCTCATCTCCGAGAACATCTTCCAGTACAAACCCGGAAAGGGTGGCGACGAGAGAGAGATCTTCGGAATCAAGGAAATCCAGGAAAAATACGGTATCCAGAGACCAGAGCAGGTCATCGACATGCTCGCCATCTGCGGTGATACTGCCGACAACGTACCCGGAGTCAAGGGCGTCGGAGAGGTCGGAGCCAGCAAGCTCATCGCGAAGTATGGTTCCCTCGAGAACATCTACGCCCACCTCGACGAGCTCACGGCCAGCCAGAGAGCCAAGTTCGAGGACGCAAAGGACCATATCGACCTGAGCAAGCAGCTCGTGACGATCAAGACCGACATCGAGATCGCAACCCCTATCGAGGCCATGGCCCTGGACGGAGTCGTGGACGCAAAGGCTGTGGAGCTCTTCGACCACTATGAGTTCGGTTCCCTCAAGCGCCACCTGAAGAATCTCTGCATCGACGGAGCCCTCGCCTGCGATCTCCCGGCAGCTGAGACCAAGCCGGAGTTCAGCTTTGAGGAAAGTGACCCTGCTGCCGTCTGCAAGGCGGCAAAGGAAGCAGGAAGATGTGCAGTCAGCGTCTACGAGGACGGCAGAGTGTGCGTCTCGGCCAGCGGAAAGGTCGCCACAGGAGCTGCAGAAAGCTTCGCGGAAACGCTCTCAGACGCAACCATCGCAAAATACGGATATGAGTTCAAGCCACAGATAAAGATATGCAGGGGCATAGAGGGACGCCTTATGGACATAGTCCTCATGGACTACCTCATCAACCCGGAGAAGAGCCACAAGCTCGACATGCTCTGCAAGACCGAGCTCGGAATAGACCTCGTGGTCGAGGAAGAGAAGCCGGAGCAGACTTCGTTCTCGCTCTTCGACGAAATTCCAGACGAGGTTGAAAGCCCGGACACAGGCAAGACTCGCGAGACAGCGCTTCTCTTCGAACTCGGAAAGAAGAAGGAAGAGGAACTCGCAGCCCATGACCTCACCAAGCTTTTCGAAGAGATGGAAGAACCGCTCATCCGTGTGCTCGCAGGAATGGAGGAAGAAGGAGTCAAGGTTGATCTCAGCATACTCAGGCAGTTCGCCGACACCCTCCGAGAGGAAGTCGCCGAACGTGAGGACAGGATACGCGAGATGGTCGATGAGCCGTCGCTGAACATACTCTCACCGAAACAGATCGGGGTCGTCCTATACGAGAAGCTCGCCCTCGACCCTAAGGTCAAGAAGAGCAAGACCGGCGCTTATCCGACCGACGAGGAGACGCTCCTGGATCTCGCAGAACGTCATCCCGTCATCAACGAAATATTGGAATTCAGGGCAGCGAAGAAGCTGCTTTCGACCTACATAGAACCATTCCCGGAGTTCGTCAACAGACGCACCGGAAAGATACACACCACCTTCAACCAGGCGCTCACCGCGACCGGTCGCCTCAGCTCGTCAAAGCCAAACCTCCAGAACATCCCTATACGTACAGAAAGGGGCAAGGAGATACGAAAGGCCTTCGTTCCTAGTCGTCCGGACGGCATCATCATGTCTGCCGACTACTCCCAGATCGAGCTCAGGATCATGGCCCATCTCTGTCAGGACCAGCACCTCATCGCATCCTTCAATGCCGGAGTAGACGTCCACAAGGCCACTGCTGCGAAGATTTTCAAGGTCGACGCTTCTGAAGTGACTTCCGACCAGCGCAGGATCGCCAAGACCGCAAACTTCGGTATCATGTACGGAATATCCTCATTCGGACTTGCGCAGAGGCTGAAGGTCGCTCGCTCGGAAGCGAAGCAGATCATCGACGACTATTTCGAGTCCTTCCCTTCCATCAGGATGTTCATCAATGACACCCTCACCGCAGCGCGTGAGAACGGCTACGTGGAGACCCTCTTCGGAAGGAGGAGATACGTTCCGGACGTGAACGCCAAGAACGGCACCGTACGAGCCCTCGCCGAGAGGAACGCCGTCAATGCCCCTATCCAGGGCACCTCTGCCGACATCATCAAGATAGCGATGATAAACGTCGACAGGAGGCTGCGCGAAGCCGATCTGAAGAGCCGCATGGTGCTCCAGATCCACGACGAGCTTGTATTCGACGCCGTGCCGGAAGAAGCAGAAACACTGAAGACTATAATAACCGAGGAGATGGAGAACGTAATCAAGCTCTCCGTTCCGCTTACAATCGAATGTAATTATGGAAAAAATTGGCTCGAAGCGCACTGATAGGCTCAACGAAGCGGAGCTCATCAACCTTGCAAAGAAGAAGAACGAGCACGCCTTCCTGGAGATGCACAACCGTTACAAGGACGGCCTCAGGGCCCATATATGCAAGATCGTGGCCCCTTGGGACGTAGACGACGTATGTACTCAGACCTTCCTGAAGGCCTTCCTCCACATAGACTCGTACGACTCTGCGAAGAGCGAATTCCGCACCTGGCTCTACACCATCGGCTGGAACACCGCCCTGGACCACATAGGCAAGAAGAAGCGCGAGCAGGAGAACATGCCGACCAGCTCCATCGACGGGGACAACGACGGCTCCGCAAACAGGATCTCCGCTCCGGACAAGACTCCGGACGAGGAGATCAGCTACCATGAGGACTACGAGAAGCTCATGAGCTACATCGAGGAGCTCGACGACCTGTACAGGGACATCGCCAAGGAACGCTTCATCAACGAGTGCGAATACAGTGAGATCGCCGAGAAGTTCAGTCTCCCGATTAACACCGTCAAGACAAGGATCAAGAGGTCCAGGGAAATGCTCATACGCATGATGGAGACCTCGGACGAAATAATGTAAGAGATGGAATTCAAGGAATTCATAGATATAGCAAGGGAGAGTTTCCCATTCATAACTGAGGACCAGGAGAAGAAGTTCGCTCAGCTCGAAGCGTTGTACAGGGACTGGAACGCTAAGATCAACGTCATCTCCCGCAAGGACATCGACGAGCTGTACCGCCACCACGTCCTGCATTCGCTAGCGATCGCAGCCTACCTCAAGGGCACCGGAGTGGAGCTCGCACCCGAGGGTGTGCCGGCCAAGATTCTGGACCTCGGCACAGGCGGCGGATTCCCGGGCATTCCTCTGGCGATACTCTTCCCCGAGCACGAGTTCACCCTCTGCGACTCGATAGGAAAGAAGATCACCGTGGCAGGAGGTGTCGCACAGGCCCTCGGACTCGGCAACGTCAAGACCGTCAACGCCCGCGCCGAGAGCCTTCCGGAGACCTTCGACTGGGTGGTATCGCGCGCCGTCACCTCGCTGGACAACTTCATGCCCTGGGTCAAGGGTAAATATACCAAGGGCATACTCTATCTGAAGGGTGGAGACATAGCGGAGGAGATAGCCGTCGCGATGGCAAAGTGCAAGCTCCCAAAGGGAAGTGTCCGCACATGGCCGGTCAATTCGTGGCTCCGCGACGAGTATTTCGACCAAAAGTTCGTGATACACATAGAAAAAAGAGGCTGAGACAGAACTTTTTTACAAAAATTTTGATGATTAACTGAAAAAGACTACCTTTGCACTCCCAAGTCAGAATATATAGAAAAAAGATACAATAATGAAAAGAACATTCCAACCATCAGAGCGCAAGCGTCGCAACAAACACGGATTCCGTGAGCGCATGTCGACTCCAAACGGTCGCCGCGTACTCGCAGCTCGCCGTCGTCATGGCCGCAAGAAACTTACCGTATCTTCAGAGGATAGGTACTAGTAGGCTGCCCCGGAACTTTTCATTATTCGGGGAATAAGAAGAGGCTGACCTTTCGGGTCGGCCTCTTTTGTCATTTATCCTGAGCGGGAGGAAATAAAGGGGACGGACCGAGCCGCCCCCTAAAACACGACTTAAAATTGATTAAAAGAAGCACTGGCCTTCTGCCTTCTATCTCTATCGATGTACAATCATTGCAACGTATCTCAATGGGTCTTCCGAAGATACGGTATAATGAACGTCACATAACATAATATCAGACTTCAGCACAAATACAGAATCGCCCCAATGTCTATATCCCGTCTCCTGGATATCTGCTTTCCTATCACGAAGAGCAATAGGATCATATTTTAGCTCGTCTGCGGCATTCCAATACCAATCTGGTATTATGATATATTCATCAGGATGAGCTGTTTTTAACAGATAAATCTCCTCATCACAATATGATTTCGGAACATTAAGGCAAAGCCTAGATGGAAGCGTATTCTGGTAGCATATCTTTCTTTTACCGATACACTTCACCCTAGAATACAATAAGATAGGCCTGAATTCCGCCTGATACTTCTTATAAAAATCAGGATTATCCCATGAGTCCGATAAAGACCCGATGTATTCAAAAGTGATTTCAAACAAGGTTGGTTTATAACGACCATCCCATTCTATTCTGCCTTGGCCTTGTTTGAAATATACAGGATACCATACTTTTCCAGAATCGGAGACATACCAGCAGCCTGTACTATCGACCCTCGCCATCGGGTGATCTATGGTCATCACCGGAAATTGAGTGTGTCCTTCACAGCTTGCAATAACGAAGCAAAGCGCCATGGCCACAATCATGCTTAAACCGTGAGTATTCTTAGCTATCAAACAGCGCAGACAACTTATCATAATTTCCTTGATTTGAATTCATCATTTCGCGAATGTTCTCATCTGTAACGTCACTTGAACGATTCTCGTTTTGACTTTCCGTCATTATTCCTGTTTCTGAATGGGTGCTCATTCCTAGCAAATGTCCAAGTTCATGTGCCCCCGTTATACTTTCTTCTCCGTCAGGACGTGATGTCGCATAGTCGGAACGCACATACACATTCGTTTTTTCATGCGTGAAACCGCTAGCCTGAGGATTATGGCCTTCCACTCTTTTTGTATCAACTTCATACGTATTCTCACCCTTTGCCTTCAAATATCCAAAATCTTCCGACTGAATAACTGTAATATCATAGCGTATGGATTTCCCCTTATACGTGTCATTTGATCGGGAGTTCCAAAATAGAGCTGCCTGCTTTGCCGACTCTAATGAGACATTGTCATTAACATATACAATGGCAGATATAGTTATTCTCCTAAATCGCACTCGTATGCCATATTTTCGTCCATCCGGATCCACGAAGTTGATCGGGTTACCAGCGCAGTAGGAATAAGGGCTGATTCTTGGATACTTCTCAGCCAGCGGATCCACCGAGGTGAAACGCCCGAGGGCAGGGTCATACACCCTCGCCCGGAAGTCGTACAGGCCGAGACCGTTGTCCGCGTAGAGCTCGTTGCCGCTGAAGCGGTATGGCTGGGCAGACTGCGACAAAGGAATCTCGACGAGCTCACCGATCTCGAGGTCACCACCAACCGAACCGCCCAAGGATTCTCCTATCGGATGCAGTTCCGCCCTCGAAGCCATCGCGCTGCTCGCATAGCCCATTCCGTACGGGTAGTAGTGGTTCACCTGGGCCACCGAGCCGTCAGAGCGAGCTGCGACACGCGTGCTGCCCAGATGGTCCTTCAGGAAGAACATGTAATCCTGACTCTGGCTTCCCACCGAGATCAGGCCTCCGTCGAACAGGACGTACTTCAGGACTCCGTCCTCGTACACCAGGTTGCCGCGATACTCCGTGGTACTCGGCGACACGCCAGTCCTCGACACCTCCCTGCGCAGCTTCGTGCCGTCGGGAAGGTACGTGAACGATTCCGTCCCGCCCTGATAGATCATGACCGCAGGCTGGTTGCCGCGGTTGTAGGTTACCGACGATATGCCCCTGTTAAGGTCCGAAGTCATGTTGCCGTTCCCGTCATAGGTGTACTCTACGGCCATCTGCGCTCCGTCGCGGAAGTCGCCCGAGCCCTCCACCGAAGGTACCAGAGCCGAGTCCGACACGCTGAGGAGACGGCTGCCGTCGTATGTCATAGAGAGGTTGTCCACGATGCCCTTGCGGGAGAGGCTCAGATCACCCTCCCTGCACAAAGATAGCACATTTCCCATTACGTCGTACGAGTAGGACGTCCCGTACCCTATCCTGCGGACGCCGCCCTCGCCGTAGTCGGCCGACACGAGGCGGCCCAGCCCGTCATAGGAGTAGTCGTAGCTGCGCATGCCGGAGTCGCCGCTCGCGCGCCACTCCATCGAAGACACGCCGCCGCCGTAACGGACCGGAGTGGCCAGGAGGCCGCCTGCCCGCTGGTCATCATAATGGAGAGTCTCGCTGAACAGAGGACCGCCTATCTCACTGAGCCATGAGCGCACGTTGTAGGAATAGGACGAGGAGAGGGAGGCGCTGCCTCCTCTCTCCGTACCGGACAACCGGCCAAGATTGTCATAGACGTTGCTCGCCAGCAGCACCGGAGAGCCACCGTCCAACGAGTGGGTCACCTCCAGAAGGCGGGACCAATGGTCGTAGGTATAATGAATGTCCTCAGTGACGATCTCCTCGTCAGAGGACTGCGCGTGCATAGGCTCGCCTGCCAGGGTGGACGCAATGAGCACCAACATGGCACATATAATTCTATTTTTCGTATTCATCTTGATATATGATTAGAATTCCCGCAGCCTAAACCGGAGCGGGAGAATATAAAGGGGACGGACCGAGCCGTCCCCGACACACATTTATTGTTTACCTTTTTATCAGGATCGGTGTCACGGTCACAGTTGGGAACACTTCTTTCGCAATTCTCTCCAAACGCTTCCCCTCGCGTACGTTATGCTTCAGGTTCTTCTCCTGAAAGCTCTTGCTACGAAGGTGATTAAAATCGGCGCCCTTCATGAAACGACAGTATGTTGAGAATTCCACGCTGGAACCAGACTTAATATACCATTCAGTAACCTCTATATCATCTATATAGTAACTACGCATTGGCGCGTTAGAAACTTGTAGGTCAATTAAAAAATCTGCACTCGTAACATAGGCCTTGTTCCTATACACAAAACCAACATCAAACTTCAAATCAACACCCTCGAAATTAGGCCCATGCCCAGGTCGCTCTTCTCTTGGATAAATATCTAGATCACAGAATGACTCATACACGACATCAGATGGTCCATCGTTCCAAAGACGGCCATGAGCTATCAGCTCTGGGCCTTCCTTAAGATGGGCCTCATAATCGTCATCGATTATGCACCTGTCATAATAGATCACCTTGTCACTTATGGTTCTCATATACATGGTGTCAATATCATATCGTAATTGACAGTTACCCACATGTTGTATAGACAACAGGAAAAAAGTGATTAACAAGTATTTTCTATCTGCTACCATTCCTTGCATAATATTGATCTAGTTTATCCACTACCATTCTCGAAAACGCCGCTGATGTCTTTACCCAAGATGGATGAGATATCTGAGATTCAAAAGCACGTATCTCTCGAGAATCTTTGTCAACATCATTATATGTATAAGGATCTAGCCTCATCCAATATAGATGGTCTCCCTCATGGCCGTTTATAGCATTAATCAGATTGTTATAGTCATCAAAATAATGGTTATCGTTACAACTCCGCACATTGACAAGTACTTGGAATGACCTGTCTGGAGTGTCATTATTTGCCTGCATCTGCGCTCCCCCAGAAGGCCAAGGATTCAACGGTACACCCGTATAATTATACCGTCTTGCAATAGACAGCATCGAGTCATCATTGAGAAAACCCGAGCGATATGCATCAGCTACAGGCGTAGACATCATCATCAATTGATTTGAATAATCGTCTCTTGATAGTCCACTCGGATCAAGACCGTCAAATGAAGCTTGACTAATTGCAAGCATCTGTCCGTCATCGATGCCATCGCCATATACAAAAGCACCATTTTCGTTAAAGTAATCAGCCAATCCGCTTGGATCAACCCTAACAACTGGATTACACCTACAATACGAATATACGGAATGCCAATTCATTCTTTCACCCAGCGGATCCACCGAGGTGAAGCGCCCGAGTGAAGGGTCATACATCCTCGCCCGGAAGTCGTACAGGCCGAGACCGTTGTCCGCGTAGAGCTCGTTGCCGCTGAAGCGGTATGGCTGGGCAGACTGCGACAAAGGAATCTCGACGAGCTCACCGATCTCGAGGTCACCACCAACCGAACCGCCCAAGGATTCTCCTATCGGATGCAGTTCCGCCCTCGAAGCCATCGCGCTGCTCGCATAGCCCATTCCGTACGGGTAGTAGTGGTTCACCTGGGCCACCGAGCCGTCAGAGCGAGCTGCGACACGCGTGCTGCCCAGATGGTCCTTCAGGAAGAACATGTAATCCTGACTCTGGCTTCCCACCGAGATCAGGCCTCCGTCGAACAGGACGTACTTCAGGACTCCGTCCTCGTACACCAGGTTGCCGCGATACTCCGTGGTACTCGGCGACACGCCAGTCCTCGACACCTCCCTGCGCAGCTTCGTGCCGTCGGGAAGGTACGTGAACGATTCCGTCCCGCCCTGATAGATCATGACCGCAGGCTGGTTGCCGCGGTTGTAGGTTACCGACGATATGCCCCTGTTAAGGTCCGAAGTCATGTTGCCGTTCCCGTCATAGGTGTACTCTACGGCCATCTGCGCTCCGTCGCGGAAGTCGCCCGAGCCCTCCACCGAAGGTACCAGAGCCGAGTCCGACACGCTGAGGAGACGGCTGCCGTCGTATGTCATAGAGAGGTTGTCCACGATGCCCTTGCGGGAGAGGCTCAGATCACCCTCCCTGCACAAAGATAGCACATTTCCCATTACGTCGTACGAGTAGGACGTCCCGTACCCTATCCTGCGGACGCCGCCCTCGCCGTAGTCGGCCGACACGAGGCGGCCCAGCCCGTCATAGGAGTAGTCGTAGCTGCGCATGCCGGAGTCGCCGCTCGCGCGCCACTCCATCGAAGACACGCCGCCGCCGTAACGGACCGGAGTGGCCAGGAGGCCGCCTGCCCGCTGGTCATCATAATGGAGAGTCTCGCTGAACAGAGGACCGCCTATCTCACTGAGCCATGAGCGCACGTTGTAGGAATAGGACGAGGAGAGGGAGGCGCTGCCTCCTCTCTCCGTACCGGACAGCCGGCCCAGCTCGTCATAGACGTTGCTCGCCAGCAGCACCGGAGAGCCGCCGTCCAACGAGTGGGTCACCTCCAGGAGGCGGGACCTATGGTCGTAGGTGCAGGAAAGATCCTCTACTGTCGAAGGATATGATGTCCCTTTCCTATGTGATCGGTGCTGATGAACAGGATTGCCGAGGAAATCATACTCCACGTCCTCAGTACTCCATCCTCCATCGGGGTACGATGCTTCCGTATGGGTAACCCTGCCTCTGTCGTCATACCTCACCAGGTTCCAGACCTTGTCATTGCTGACATTCTCCCCCATCTCATGCATGCATGAACCGGTCTGTCTTCCCATGGTGCTCGGAATCGGAGCTCCGTACATAGATGCGCTGCCCGGCAGACCTGTAGGGAAATCCGACACGAAGTCGTAGACGTCAAAATAGTATGCCTCCATAACCTGAGGGGAAACGAGGGACACGCCTGAGCAGGAATATCCTGCCAACGGGCCATCCTGACCGACATACTCCGCCTTCGTTACACCGGACACCAACTCACGGAGAGAAATGTTGCGGGAACAGATGCCACGGACGCAGAGCCTCCCATGGATGTCATAGAGGCAGAACGTGGACTCGCCCCTTTCCGACTGGACTCCATCCTGGCTGAACACAAGCCTGTCCGCATCATCGTAGACCATCCTCGCCCATCCTATCCCAGGAAGCTTCTTCGCACAGATCCTGTCCCTTGAGTCATAAAGATAGATGTAGGCATACCTCTCGATCTCGGAGAGACTCAGGTTACGGCTCCCGACAAACTGTTCCGACAGGGCGGGAGGTATGACGGCGACAAGGTTGTCCATACCGTCATAGATGCAGTAGGTGTCAAGATAGTGTTCCTCGTTTCCTTCCCTTGACACCTGCCTGGTCAGCACATCCCTGCCGAGCCTGTCGGTGAAGGTCAGAATCTCGAGCCCGTCCTCATCAGTCACCGAGAGCACCTGCAGGGTACCGTCCGGATAGCTGCCGACGCTCCTGGCAGTATAGTCGGAACCTCCCAGGGATACCAGCGAGAGACGAAGGCAATCCAGGCGAGGGGTTCCCGCGCTGTTGCTAAGGTGCTGTGTATGGACATATCTGTCAGCCTGACGCCACGATTCGCCTGGGCCGTACTCCCTTTCCGGGCGCTCCAACGGACTTCCGTCATAGACCGTCTCCGAATAAGGGGTACCATCACCCAGGTTAGCGAGCGATGAACCGGCCTTCAGGGCTTCTGTGCCGACATGTAGGTCATGGTAAACGACATTGTGTCCAGGCATAATCACGGTTTCCCTGTCCGTCAGGCACGGCAGCCATTGTTTTGAAAGTCTGCCGAAACCGTCATATTCCGTGAGGGACGCCATGGTCATCCCGGAAGGGCTTGCCCCGACCTCATGGACGGATTCCTCGCGGCCGAAGTCATCCAGCCATGTCACGCTCTCCATCATGGATTCCGGACGGTCACTGCCGTCGCGGCTAGTTAGCACGCTGACATGGTTCCAGCTGGTCACCCTATATCGCCACAATGGGATACACTCCAGCGAGAAGTGCACGGAAGAATAGCTCTGACGCTCCACGGTGCTGCTTGGCGTAGGATCGGACGGTATGACACCTATCTCGTGCTCCTCGACCCCGATGTCCGGAAGTTCCGCGATGCTGTCTGAGAAGCCGTCATAGGCCAGCATGTACTCGCCTGGCGGAAGGGACAGTATCACGCTGTCCTGACGCTCATGGGAATCGCTGATGTACGTCTCCATCGTAGACCCGTGGACCATGAACGGAAGGCTCGCAAACAGTTCCCGGACTCCGTCCGTCATGGAATACAGCTTGAGAAGTATTCGGCAGTCACCCGACGGGAAGGTCGAGTCATAGCTCCCATGGAAGAAGAATTCGGTCAGGTTGAAGTGGACCTTCAGGCTGTCGCTCGCCGCGATCAGGCAGGAACGGTCATTCTCGGCAGTGGACTGCGTCACGTACTTGAACAGGCTCAGGTCCGTGGCATAGCCGTCACGCAGGGAATATGTGGTAAGAGTCGGGTTATCCGGCTCGAGCGGATCCAGCGGTTCAAACGTATCGTCTACCACCTGAGCTGACAGAGACACACAGATGGCAACATTAAGCAGAATGCCTGAAAAGGCTCTCCTCACCATATTGATTATTCTATTGGATTTCATTTCATTCAGTCATTATGATAGTGATACACATATTTCTTCACGGTCTTTATCTCCGATTCTCCATCTTCCCCCTCTGCGACGACAGACTCCCTGGACAGACGCCCAATAGCATCGTAGTCATAGAAGGTCGTAAGTCCGTCCGGAGTTATCGCCCTGGTCAGGTTAAGACGAGAATCGTAACTGTAGCTCCATACCGGCTTGCCATATATCTCACGATCGGATGGGTCTGGGATTACCGGCTGAACGATGGCGTTGGCGGACAGCGGCTGAGCCGAACTTGCCGACACAGGCATTGACTCATATTCCTCCAGAGTCAGGCCTTCCACCCTCTTCATCAGACGTTGCCCCTGTCTGGTCCACTGCAGGACGCTGTGAGTCCCGTGTTCCACGATCTCGGTCGGATTGCCATAGTCGTCAACATCAAGCACCTCATAATCCGTTCTGAGTGGGCCGTCAGCACCGAAACGGGTCTCAACCTTGGATACATAACAGATCGGACGGTTCGTCTCGCCCGTATAGGAATATGTATTGATCGTAGACCTGGACTTCCCGCCATACGACACCTGAGTGGTGACCACCGGCGAGACAATATGTGCTGAAGTCATCCAGCCATATTCCTGAGGATAGTCGGAAGGATAGGTGTAGGTCGTGACCCTCGGGTCTCCGTCACTCGACATCACGGATTCCGACACTACTCGCCTGCTCGGGCTATAACTCCTCCACGTGCTGTCGCAGTATTCCCGCTCACGGGTTACAGTTGAAGCAAGCATGTAGCTGTAGGTATTGGTATAGGTCAGCCAACCTATTACCGCACTCGTCACATTGTATGGATTTGAACTGAAGTACACCATCCTCTGGGTCGCAGTCAGAAGGGAATTGTCATTGACCCTGATGTAGCGATAGGATTCTGAGCGCACCTCAGTACCGTCTGCACGGTGCCATGAACGGGAAAGAAGCTTGCCGCGCTCGGCAGAATTGCTCGTGTAAGGGATTCCTGCACCACGGGCAACGTGATTGTACGAATGATGGGCAGGAACATCGTCATGGACATATCCGTGTATGTCCGTGCCATAGTTGCTGAATCGGTTGACGACATATCCTAATGAGTTGCCGTACTGGTCCAGAGTCTCTTCTATGACACACGAATAGCCCACGTCAGGACTGTTAAGGTTTGTGACTGGAGACCCGAAACCGTACATGCTGGAGATTGTCATGCTTACCGGATACGGACCATACGAGCCGAGCAGGGGAATCCACTCTGTGTTGTACATCAATGTAGAATAGGAGACCGTGACAGGATCCTCCATCTTCGCTATGCCACTGCTGACTGATGAGGGACTGAGAGACTCGCTATAATGATACACTTTCGAAGACACCACATCGCCCTCACGGGATAGTGAAGTGATGCTGCGCACCCTAAGCCCCCCGGATATACCCGGCATATCTGCCAGAACATGATTGGGCTGTTCAATTCGGGAATAGTCGTTCCGCTCATACTCGAACACCGTCCTGCCTCCCGTAGGATAGATGACCTCTGTAAGTGTCTCGCTTTTCATGCCGATGACGCTCGACGGAGCATCCATGCTCTGTGACGAAAGACTGTGGGTATGGCCGTTCCAGTAGCCCCAGCGGTCCGCCTGAGGAAGAATGTAACCTTTGGGCATACGACCTGGGTCATAGACGAACCTGTACTCTGGCATGTCAAGGTCGGAGGTCTCTTCGGGAATGCTATAGAAAGGATGCATCACACCGCCACCCTCAACGTATCTCGTGCTTACGTCAACAAGGCCGGTGCGCCATGCCACACGGCTTAGCTTACGACGGGTACCTTCCTCATATTCGAAAAGGACGGAGGTGTCACTGCTCCCCGGGATGTCGATCTTTATGCCGTGCAAGACATTCACCTTGAAGAGACCGGCTATATTCTGCCTTGCAACAGGGTCGGTGGAATGATCAAAGTTAGGAAGAAGATACGTGAACTGGGTACTAGGGTCCGAATCGAAGACCTGATAGAGGGATGTCCTGGAAAAGCCGCCTTCGCTCCAATACAAGGCTCCACCGGTATAATTGTCCGCAAATGCGTCCTCGTATCTCCAGTCTGGCTTGTAGCCTAAGAGTATTCTCTCGTTGGGAGTGATGATGCTGGTGAGGCGTGCAGGGAAGAGAAGAAATCCAGTGAAGCCTCGGCGCCCGGTGTTCATGCCATTATCCCCAGAGGCGGAGAAGCCCGATACCTGGACTCTGCTCGGGCTGTAACGTATGTCTGCCATCAGGTCACAGTCTGCACTCTCATACTGATATGTGATGACATGGCCGCCCGGAGTCTCTATCCTGCTTAGATGCCACGACGTGGCGACCAGGTCGCCTGTCCTCCTGGAATAGTATGGGACGCTGAAGTCCGTGGCATACAGTCCCCCGAAGGTGAAGCGACAGCCGTCTGGCGTCACCAGGACGAACTCGATGAAGTGACGACGGTTGGAGTCTCTCCCTGGCCAGTGACTGAAGCTTGGGATTCTCGGGCAATTTTCCTGCATCGTGTAGAAACCAGAGGAAGGATCAAATTCCACCTTTATGTCTTCGTCACTGACGACGACCCATTCACCTTGAGGACTGAGGTAGAAGTTTCCCGAATGGCCGAAGAAGCTGAACGAGAACTCGTCTGCTGACAACTCGAACCAATTCGGGCCATCAGAGCTGGTGAAGTCTCGTGTAAGGAAGTCAAACTGATTGTGTGTGATTCCTGCCATATGAGAATGGCTGCCATAATAACCGTTCTCATAATTGCCCGTCGTTTTCTCATCGGGAACGCCACGGACGGTACGCGATATACAGCCGCCGCTGTTAAGGCTCCAGCCAAGTCCGACCGAACCTGGGTAGTTGTTCGGCCTGACGGATGAAAGATGGTAGCTCAGGATGATCGGGAAGGCCATGTTACCCACCTTCATCTCATGGATTGGAACGCTTATCTCAGGGACTCCAGTGAAAAGGCCCACAGGGACTGTCCCATAGGTGCCGAGACTTGCCGCCTCGGGCGATGGCACGCTGTACACAGGAGCCACCTGGGCGACGGCTGTAGCCGTCCTCATTGCAGCCGCAATCGCGGCGCATGCAAGAATTCTTGATATATTATTTCTCATTTTCTGATGCTGATCTTGACTTCCAGATGTCGGTGATTGAGTCGACGCCCAGAAGTACTGTTGATGAATAGATGAACACGTTCACCATCTCAGGGGCCTGACGGTCCCAGACGGTGCACATAATCAGCACGGCTGAGCACACGAGCCAGCCTAGCAGTCCGCATAGCCTCTTGCTGGAGAGGCTTCCTCTCTCTGCGGACAGGAGAGAACTTAAAAAGTTTTCTTTCATTAATAAATGATTTGCTATGCGCATGCCTCTCCCGAAGCGGGGTCAGGCATGCAAGGTTGTGACTGTCCCGGCATGGAACCGGGATGACTATTGCCGACTTCCTCCTTTACCGAGGACGGTCGGCTGGTATGTGCATAGCGTTTCGGGAAAGGCAGAGTTTGGAAATTTGAAAAACTCTGCCTATTTTTGGAACGCCTGAGCACAACAGGGGCGACTAATCCCTGTGATATACCAATATCTATGGCACCTAAAATGGAGTAGTAATCTTGGCGGATGCGGCTCCATTTTTTTATAGTCTCTACTCGAGTCTACATTTTATTCTTCCTCCTTTCGTTAATTCTTTTATACATTTTATAAACAGTTCCGCCGAGTTGCTCGTCAAAAGAGTTATCTCGTGCTAGGTCAAAGATATACGAGTTAACTTGGTAATCAAGTCCCATCGCACGGAATAATGAGCTCGTCGGCAGATAGTAATACTCGCCAGCTGAGCAAACCTTGAAAGCGTCAGGATCTTTGTCATCCATCACGACTAGATAATATGTGTCAGATTCGTCATCGTACGCAATCTTGACATACCTGTCAGCGGATAACGAAAGAGACTTGGCCGTATCTTCCGTGAAGCCAAGTTTCCCTGTGGCCTGCACGGTAGCTTTGAGCTTAGATGCATAATCCTTTGCGCTCAGAACTCTAATTGCCATATTTTACATTGATTTTATTTGTACAATATCATTTCGAATGCAAATATATATTCAATTTCCAATACCATCAAAAAAATAAATGGAATTTTTAGGCAAAATAAATTCAGAGCTTATCCGAACAATTTCAAATAACAGGCGCCATCCTACACCAAAAGCACCATTACCCATATAAAACACATAGAAAATTCAAGATAATTAAAAGATTCTACACATATTTACACACAACAATACACCATGCCAGCAAACCAGAATTAGAACAGATCTCACACACATATCAACACAACAAGAAATTAACGCCATGTTTCAACGTCTCTAAATTGGAACGAATATGACACATATACGTCACATCATAGACACGTCACCACCACCATATACAAGCCCAACGCATGCCGGCCTCGACTGACATAATGGCAGAGAGACGGAGGTGGCAAAGTATTTGCGTCACTGTCTTACAGACAGAATTTGAATAAAACATCATTATAATATGGCAGAGAATAATAAAGAGACAGTCGAGCAGGAGGTAGCAGCAGAGACTGCCGAAACCAACGTAAAGGCAGAAGAGGCTACCGAAAAGGGAGACAAGAAAGACAAGAACTCGGCACTCAAGAAAGAAATCGAGGAGCTCAAGGCAAAACTTGCGGAAAGCGAGGAGAAGGCAGCCAAGGAGCATGACACATATATCAGACTATTCGCAGAATTCGACAACTTCCGCAAGAGGACATCGCAGGAGAAGCTTGACCTGGTCAGCGTGGCTTCACGCGACACCATCGTAGGACTTCTTCCTGTATTGGACGATTGCGAGAGGGCGCTCAAGGTACTTGCGGAGTCAGACGACAGCGACGCAGCAAAGGAAGGAACCGAACTCATCTACAACAAGCTCATGGGATATCTCAAGAGCAAGGGCGTAGCAGTTATCGAAGCCATGGGCAAGGACTTCGACACAGATCTCCACGAGGCTGTGGCACAGTTCCCTGTACCGGAGGAAGACAAGAAAGGCAAGGTTTTCGATGTCGTTCAGACAGGATACACACTCAACGGCAAGGTGATCCGTTTCGCAAAGGTTGTCGTAGGTATCTAATCATAAGACTATGGCTGAGAAAAGAGATTACTATGAAGTGCTCGGCGTAGCGAAGACAGCTACAGCCGACGAGATAAAGAAGGCCTACAGGAAGAAGGCCATCCAGTACCACCCTGACAAGAATCCAGGCGACAAGGAAGCCGAGGAGAAGTTCAAGGAGGCTGCCGAGGCGTATGACGTGCTCGGTAACGAGGAGAAGAGAAGGAAGTACGACCAGTTCGGACACGCTGCATTCAACGGCCAGGCAGGACCTGATTTCAGCCAGGGATTCGGAAACATCAACGACATTCTCAACGACCTCTTCGGAGGTGGCGGATTCGGCGGGTTCAATTTCGGCGGCGGATTCGGCGGCCAGCAGTCTGGTCCGAGAGTCTACAGAGGACGTGACATACGCACCCGTGTATCGCTCACCCTCGAGGAAATCGCGAACGGATGCGAGAAGGAAGTCAGCATAGAGCGTCAGGTTCCATGTCCAGACTGTCACGGAAAGGGCGCAGTGAACGACAGCGACATAAAGACCTGTCCTGCATGCGGCGGAACCGGTCAGGTGAAGCGTGTCGTGAACAGCTTCTTCGGCCAGACAGTCCAGTACAGCACCTGTCAGCAGTGCGGTGGTGACGGAAAGGTCATCAGCAAGCCTTGCCACAGCTGTAACGGCACCGGCCTCGTACGTAAGAGAGAGACCATCAAGGTCAAGATTCCAGCCGGAGTCGAGGAGGGAATGCAGGTCACCATGCGTGGCGGCGGACACGCCGGTAAGAACAATGGCCAGAACGGAGACCTCCTCATCCTCATCCAGGAGATCAAGCACCCCGAGCTCGTAAGGGATGGCAACAATCTCGTTTATACGAAGATACTCTCTGTCACCGAGGCGATACTCGGAGCAGACATCGAGGTTCCATGCATAGGAGGAAAGACAAAGGTCCACGTGGAGCCGGGGACCCAGTCCGGACAGACCATGAGAGTCCGCGGCAAAGGTCTCCCTACCGTTAACGGATACGGAAATGGCGACCTTATCGTGAAGTTCATCGTATTCATCCCTAAGAAGATCAACAGGGAGGAGAAGGAACTTGTCGAGAAGCTCGCACAAAGCGAGAGCTTCAAGCCTGACACCAAGAACGACAAGTCATTCTTCGACAAGCTCAAGGACATGTTCAACTAGACGTACAGTGCGTCATCATAAGAATAATCCGGCCCTCGGAAAGGGTCGGATTATTTTTTACTGCAACTTTTCCTTAAGGCTTCTGACTATGCTCAGAGCAGCAGATCTCCAGTCAAAAGTATCCACATAGTCCTGGACGAAGCCGTTGACCATGTTCGAGGGATTATAGAATTGTCTGGCTTCTTCAAACCTGACAAGAATCGAAGATTCCTTCTCACGTATCTTGCGGCTCAACTGCATCTGCGCCTCGTCGAGCTCAGCCATTGAATTGATCCTTCTCCTACTCATAGTCTTCCGGATAGAAAATATCGATGAACATTCTTACAAAGCTGCCTGCAAACATCTTCTTCCTGCAGGAGAAGAGCACGACAAACGCAAGCAGGAAAACTCCTGTGGCGATGAACGCGCCAAGTGCATAGTTACCTGTCATGTGGCCTATCATCAAGACGAATGCGACGGTAAGGGAAATGATGACCATACCCAGCACGAAGAGAATCACAAGGGTGGAAAGTATTCTCGCAAGCGTGACGGAAAGCCCTTTGGTGGTTTTCAGTTTCATGTCATCGACCCTGAGATCAACATAGTCCTTCACGTCAGACGCAAGGTTCTCGAATGGTTTCTTATAATCGATCATAATTTCTCCTCCTCAGTTTCTACGGAATCTTCCACCTGGCCCTCCGACGGTCCCTCAATCAGCATGTCCTCGAGCTTGTCGAGGGCTTCCCTGACCTTCTCCTTATCTGACTTCACGAAGGCGTATGCAGCCGCTCCGAAAGCCGCTCCGGCCAGGAAAGTGAGAAATGAATTGTTGCTTGACATAATTCCAAACTTGTTTGTCCGAAGACAAATATATTATTTTTTATTCATAACTTTGGTTTCATGATAATTAAACACTAAGACCATGAGCAAAGTAACAGTCATAGACCACCCGATGGTGCAGCACAAGCTCAGCATCATGCGTGACAAGAACACAGGTTCAAAGGACTTCCGTCAGCTTCTCAGGGAGATAGCTCTCCTTATGGGTTATGAAGTAACCAGAGACTTCCCTCTCTCAGATGTGGAGATCGAGACCCCTATCCAGAAGATGATCGCAAAAGAGATCAAGGGAAAGAAGGTGGCTGTCGTTCCTATCCTCCGCGCAGGAATAGGAATGGTAGACGGTCTTATGGATCTCATCCCTGTCGCAAGGGTCGGACACATAGGCCTGTACAGAAACGAGGAAACCCACAAGCCGGTCTACTATTATTGCAAGCTCCCGTATGATATAGCAGACAGAACCGTAATACTTACGGACCCTATGCTCGCAACTGGCGGCAGCGCAAGCGACGCAATCGACATGCTCAAGGAAAAGGGATGTACAAGCATCAGGCTCATGTGCCTGGTCGCTGCCCCTGAAGGCATAAAGGTCGTACAGGAGAAGCACCCAGACGTGGATATCTACGTAGCGGCGATAGACGAGAGGCTTAACGAGAACGCCTATATCGTACCTGGTCTCGGCGATGCCGGAGACCGCATCTTCGGAACAAAGTAAATCCCGCCCTATAGAATATGGACGAAAGAACAATCAGAATACACGAAGCGGCTGATTACATCCGCGAGAGGATAGGCGACAGGCAGCCGATTGCCGGCATAGTGCTCGGCAGCGGACTCGGAAAGCTGGCTGACATGATAGAGGATCCCATCGTCATCCCCTTCGTCAGCGTGCCTCACTTTCCTCTCCAGACCGCGCTCGGCCACAAGGGCAACCTCATCGTAGGTCAGCTCGGAGGAAAATGCGTGATCGCGATGCAGGGTCGCTACCACTATTACGAGAACTATCCGATGGAGACCGTAACTCTCCCTATCAGGGTGATGAAGGTGCTCGGAATTAGTTACCTCTTCGTATCGAACGCAGCCGGCGGAGTGAATCCTGATTTCAACATGGGAGACATGATGATCATAAAGGATCATATCAACATGCTTCCTAATCCGCTCATCGGACCGAATTTCGACGAGTTCGGACCTCGCTTCCCAGACATGACCCAGCCTTACAGCCTCGAGCTCATCGCAAAGGCGGAGGCTATATGTGAAAGACTCGGGCTCACCCCTTATATCCGCAAGGGAGTTTATCTGGCTTGCTCAGGTCCTGCATACGAAACTCCTGGTGAGTATCGATTCTACAAGATCATCGGAGCAGACTCTGTCGGCATGAGCACCGTCCCTGAAGTGATCGTGGCCCGCCACATGAGCATACCTGTATTCGGTGTTTCGATTGTCACCGACCTCGCTCATTTCAGCGTAGAGGACGATTACGTGACCGACGGAGAAGAGATTCTCAAGGCGGCGGATGCGGCGGCGGACAAGATGTGCGCACTGTTCATCAATATGATCGCCGAACTATAGAGAATCAGACGTCATACCACTCGGGGCAGCTGCGACAGCAACGGGGGAACAGAAAGAGGCAGACCTTTTTGGTCTGCCCTTTTCGTTTATATTCGAGCTATCCGGACCGAATATAAACGAAAAAGCATCGCTCTAGGCGATGCTTTTCGTGACGCGTGTAGGATTCAAACCTACGACCTTTTGATCCGTAGTCAAATGCTCTATTCAGCTGAGCTAACGCGCCGTTATAAGGTCAGATTACTCTGCGTCCTTAGCAATGTACTTGCGCTCCTTGATACGAGCCTTCTTACCTGAGAGTTCACGGAGGTAGAAGATTCTTGCGCGACGTACCTTACCATGCTTGTTAACCTCGATTGAGTCGATTGATGGAGACTGGAAAGGAACGATCTTCTCAACACCTACACCGCTTGAAATCTTGCGGATGGTGAAAGTCCTAGTAGCCTCGGTAGCACCCTTGATCTGGATAACTACGCCACGGAACTTCTGGAGTCTCTCCTTGTCACCCTCCTTGATCTTGAAGGTAACGGTAATTGTATCACCAGCTTTGAACTCTGGATATGACTTCACTGCCTCGTTAGCAAATGAGTCTTCAACAAGCTTAATAAGATTCATCTCTTCAAAAATTTTTTAGGTGGCAACATTGTGTTTCAAAGTGTTCACAAGAGGTTGCTGTTTTTTGGGACTGCAAAAGTACGATAAAAAAATTAATCTGCAAACTTTTTGGAAGAATTTTACTTCCCTATCGAATTTTTGCAGCACAGTTGATTCCGTCAAGAGCCGAAGACACTATTCCTCCGGCATATCCGGCGCCCTCTCCACATGGATAGAGTCCGCTTATCTGCACATGCTCGAGCGTTTCCGGATTCCTCGGGATCCTCACCGGAGAGGAAGTCCTCGACTCGACTCCGAGAAGCAGGGCATCGTTGGTATAGTACCCGTGCATGAGCTTGTTACCCACATAAGGGAAAGCATACTTGAGCCTGAGCGCGACATTCTCCGGAAGAAGCTCGTGCAAAGGAGCGTTGACCGTGCCAGGATGGTACGAGCTCTGAGGAAGGTCCTTCGAAGGAATCCTCCTGCAGAAATCCATCATCCTCTGGGCAGGTGCCTTGATCGAGCCGGAGAACTCGTACATGGAACGTTCCACATCCTTCTGGAACTCAAGCGCAGCCAAAGGTCCATATTTCGCATACGACGGAAGGTCTTCCGGTTCCACCGACACCACGACTCCGGCATTCGCCCACTTGGAGTTTCGCGCAGAGTTCGACATTCCGTTGAGCACGAGCTCGCCAGGCGCGGTGGCGCTTGGGACGAGTATGCCGCCAGGGCACATGCAGAAGGAGAACACTCCCCTTCCTTCTATCTGGGTCACGAACGAATACTCGGCAGTCGGCATGAACGGCTGGTATTTTCCGTGATACTGTATCTTATTTATAAGCCACTGAGGGTGCTCCACCCTGACTCCGAGCGCAAAACCCTTGGCCTCGATGGTCCAACCCTTCCTGTCGAAGAGTTCATATATGTCGCGTGCGCTATGGCCGGTCGCGAGTATCACATTCTTCGCTGCGTATGACTCGGTCATTCCATCATGGCTCACGGTCACGGCAAATGAACCGTCAGGACGCTTCTCGATGTCGGTGACACGGGAGTCGAAATGATATTCGCCACCGTGCTCGACTATGCACTTTCTGATATTCTCGACCACTGTCGGAAGCTTGTCGCTGCCGATATGAGGATGGGCGCTGACGAGTATGTCCGGATCGGCTCCGAAGAGCACGAGCTGATGGAGCACCTCACGAATGTCTCCGCGCTTGCTGCTGCGAGTGAAGAGCTTTCCGTCAGAGAAAGTACCTGCGCCGCCCTCTCCGAAGCAGTAGTTGCTGTCCGGATTCACCTCGCCGAGGGTGGAGAGCTTGGCCATGTCCGCCTTTCTCGCATGCACATCCTTTCCGCGCTCGAGCACCACCGGTTTGAATCCGTTCATCAGGAGACGCAGGGATGCGAACATTCCCGCAGGGCCCGCTCCGATCACGATGACAGGCTGGGCATCAGACACTTGCTTATACTCGTCGAGATGGTACTCCTCGAACTGCTCACCCTTGCGCACGGCCGCGATTCGGTAGCGGTAGAGCACGTCCTGCCTAGCATCGACGGACCTGCGGACTACGCGCCACTCTCCCACCATGGTCGGCTTCACGCCGAGAGCCTTGGCGGCAACGGGAAGTACGTCCTCGTCGGTCAGTTCCTTGCCTATCTTCTTCGCTATCTCTATCTCCTTCATATCTTTCCTTTACTTGAAATCTGCCATTCGCGACACAGGTGCCACGTCAAGAGAAGTCCTCTCACCGTTCTGGTAGTGGAAATAACCCGCAATGGCAATCATCGCCGCGTTATCGGTAGTGAACTTGAACTCCGGAAGGTAGGTCTGCCAGCCGCGCTTGCGTCCTTCTTCCTCTATTCTGCTGCGCAGGCCGCTGTTCGCCGACACACCGCCGCCGATTGCGACATGCTTGATGCCGGTCTGCTTCGCCGCCTTGATGAGCTTGTCCATCAGGATGTCGATCAGCGCCTTCTGGAAGCTGGCACAGATGTCCTCCTTGTTCTTCTCCATGAAATCGGGATCCTTCGCGATCTCGTCCCTGACGAAGTACAGCAGCGAAGTCTTGATTCCGCTGAAGCTGTAGTCGAGTCCAGGGATGTGAGGCTTCGCAAACTTGAATCTTTCCGGATCGCCGAGCTTCGCGAGCCTGTCCACGATAGGACCGCC
This sequence comes from Bacteroidales bacterium, assembly GCA_024402115.1. The sequence continues at coordinate 29,642 of JAKSJQ010000019.1, forward strand.
AGGGTAGCCCAGGCCCATCATCTTCGAACACTTGTCGAACGCCTCGCCCACCGCGTCGTCGATAGTCTGTCCGAGAATCTCGAAGTCCAGCGGGCTGTTGACCTTGACTATCTGCGAGTTACCTCCGGACACGAGAAGGCAGAGGTAAGGGAATTCCGGCACCCTGTTCTCCTTGTCGTACTGTCTGATGAAGTTGGCAAGGATATGCCCCTGGAGGTGGTTCACCTCCACGAGAGGTCTGTCAATGGCGATGGAGAATCCCTTGGCGAATGAAGTGCCCACAAGCAAAGATCCGAGCAAGCCCGGTCCCCTGGTGAATGCGATGGCGGTGATGTCTTCAGGTGTGATGCCGGCGCGGCTGATCGCCTCGCTGACTACCGGAACGATATTGAGCTGGTGCGCCCTGGACGCAAGTTCAGGTACTACTCCGCCATATGATTTGTGCACTTCCTGGCTTGCGAGCACGTTCGAGAGGAGGTAACCGTCCTTGATTACCGCAGCCGAGGTGTCGTCGCAAGAGGATTCTATGCCGAGAATGATGTCTGCCATATCGAAAAAAGAGGTTCTGAGCCCCATCTATGGCGGCAAAAATAGGCAATAAATTCGGATTATTATCTTATTTTTGTAGGTTAAATATATTGTGCCCTATCAGGAAGATTGCTAAAATACTCTGGCCCGTGTTCGTGGTGATAGCCGTGATTCTCATCTCGGCCGTGATCGCCGTGCAGACGCCGATGGTCCAGGGCAGGATAGTCAGGGCGGTCGAGGAGAGATTCTTCAGCAAGCTCGACGGAGACGTCAGCTTCAGCAAGATACACTTCCGTCCGTTCAACGCCATCGTCATCAGAGACCTCGCAATCGTCGACAAGAACCCTCAGATCCCGTCAGAGGCAGCGATGGAGCACTTCAGGGAGGAGCATGGTCCCGACTACGAGTATGTTCCTTATGACACTCTGATGAGGGCGAAGTACATCGTAGCCGAGTTTTCTCTCAAAGGACTCCTGAAGAAGGAGGGCATCCATCTCAAGCGTGCGCTTGTCAGGGATGGCCGCGTCAATATCGTGGTCGAGCAACAGGATACGATCACCAACCTACAGCGCATCTTCGGAATGCAGAGGAGCAACGGAGAGATGAAGGAACCCGGAGGAGACGTCTTCGACCTCAAGGATGCTCAGCTCAAGAACATGGTCTACTCAATGCAGATCATCAGGGACAAGCATCCGCACTACAAGGACGGCATCAACTGGTGCGACCTCTACGTCAGCGACATCTACGCCCATGCGAAGAACGTGAAGATGAGCAAAGGCATCATGAGCGGAAGGCTCGACCATCTCTCATTCAGGGAGAAGTCCGGCCTCAAAGTTGACGACATATCCGGAAACGCAGCCGTCGGTCGAGGACAGGCGATGGTCGAGGACCTGCATGTCGCAGATTCGCTGTCAGACGTTAATCTACGCTACTTTTCGCTCAGCTTCAAGAAACCGAAGGATTTCCGAGACTTCAACGAGAAGATACAGCTCGACGGAAAGCTCCTGCCGAGCTCAGTCAGCACAAAGACGGTAGCGTACTTCGTGCCATCTCTCGCAAGCATGGACCTTAGGGTCAACATGGACGGAGAAATACATGGAACCGTGGACTCCTTCGACCTGAGAAGCATCAACCTCAGCATGGCAGACGGATCATTCGGGACCACAGTATACGGAAATGTCTCCGGCATCACTGCGGACAAGCCGCTCGTCCTTGACCTTCATGTACAGAACTGCGCTACCGACACTAAGGGCATAGACCATCTCGTGGCGGGAGTGACGGGCAAGTCACCTGGCCTCAGCGCCAAGGCACCTGGCATCAAGGCCCTGCTCAACGCCAGCCTCCGAGGCCCGCTGGACAAGCTCAAGCTCAATGCCGACCTCAGTTCGAATGCAGGTTACGTCAGGACAAGACTCGACGTTCTCGACCTCACGAAGAAGAACCATCCTCTGCTCATAGGCGGTAATCTCGAGACGACGAACCTGGACCTCAGCAAGTTCATGAAGAAGGACCTCGTCCATGAGCTAAGCCTCGAGACCAAGCTGAACGCAAAGCTCCGCGGCAGCAAAGGTCCTGAACTCGCGATAGACACGCTAAAGATCAACAGGCTCAATTTCAAGGGATATGATTACTCCAAGATTCTTGCGACCGGAGACCTCTCGAAGCAGCAGTTCAACGGTAGGATCATCAGTCAGGACCCTAACCTGAATTTCCTTTTCCAGGGAATCTTCACATTCTCGCCGAAAACGCAGAATGCGGTATATCAGTTCTATGCTAACGTGGGTCATGCCGATCTCCACGAGTTGAAACTAGACCTCCGGGAGAATGCGACGCTGAGCCTGCAGACCAATGCGAACTTCAACCGTACAGGCAGCGGAATGCTCCTGGGTAACGTCAACATCAGGAATGTCAGACTCACGGCAGAAGACGAGATACATGATATCGGAGACATAAACCTGATCTCCAGGTCTACGGCCAACGAGTACAGGATCAACCTCAGTTCAAAGATAGCAAACGGTCAATATGTCGGCAGCGCACCGGTGAATGACTTCGTGCGTGACCTTATGGGCATCACTGCAAAGCGCGAGCTTCCTTCTCTCTTCGAAGACTCGCGGTACGAATGGTCCGGAGAGACCTACAAGCTCAACTTCGAATTCGAGGACGCGAGAGGTATCAGCGGATTCATCAAGCCTGGCCTTTACATAGACAACGACACCGAGCTCGTACTTGACATCGACAGGCTCGGAGACCTTAGCGGTGCGCTTCGTTCTCACCGACTTGCCCTCAACGAGAAATACATCAAGGATTTCGAGCTTAAGATCGACAACCAGGGCGACAGGCTCAACGGAAATCTGACTTGCGACGATATCAACCTCTCTGCGATACAGTTCATGGACAATACCATCGAATTCCTCGCAGAGGACGACCACATAGGCGTTGGTGTTGTCTGCAAGGGTGATCAGAACCGCACGACCAGAGGTGAGATTTTCGCACGCGGCGATCTCGCAAGAGACGATGCCGGCCTCGGAGTGCATGTCGACGTGCTTCCTTCAAGCTTCACCTTCAACGAGTCCGACTGGAGCATCATGCCAGCCTGCGTGGACCTCAAGGGCAAGGATCTCGGAATACAGGACCTCGTGCTTTCAAGCGGAGATCAGAGCATTACCGTCGACGGAGGCATATCCAAAGAGCATGCAGATACGCTCTCCGTGCGTCTTGACCAGTTCTCGCTCGGAATCGCAAACGCCTTCCTCGGGCAACAGTTCGACCTCAAGGGCAACGCTACCGGAGAAGCAATGCTGATCTCGTATGCAGAAATGGACAACAAGGGTATGCTCATCGACCTCGTCAGCGAAGGAACCTCCGTATCCGGCACAGACCTCGGAAGAGTGGAGGTTGAGAGCAATTGGGATGAGGTCTTGAACAGATTCAACCTCAGCGCCGGAAACGAGAAGTCATTTGACATCAACGGCACCTATACACCTTCGATGAAGGATGCCGACATCGACGTACAGCTCCGGGAGTTCAACCTCGGGGTGGTCAAGCCTATCCTTTCCAGCGTATTCAGCGACATGGCCGGATATGTTTCCGGAGGTGTCCACCTCTATGGCCCGCTGAACAATCTCGACATCGAGAGTACTGATGGAAGGATACAAAACGCCGTGATCGTACTCGACTTCACCAAGGTTCCGTACCGGCTCGACGGTCCGTTCCGCGTGGATACCCATGGGCTCCATTTCGACAATGTCAACATACGAGACATGTACAGCGGCACCGGATCTGTCAACGGATCCGTTTACTACGACCATTTCAAGGATCTCGGAGTGGACCTCAACGTCAGGGTCAGCAACTCCATGCTCATCAACATCCCCGAGAAGGACAATGTCGGTTTCTACGGCAAGCTCACCGGCTCCGGCCTCGTCGGCATACATGGACCGTTGTCACAGATTACTCTCGACATTGAGGCTGCAACGACCAGCGGTGGAGATTTCCACATACCTGCGACCAGCTCAGGCAAGGATTCGAACGCTGAACTCCTTACCTTCAAGGAACCGGAGAGGATAGTCATCGTCGACCCATACGAGGAGATGATGAGCAAGCTGGGTAGCAAGTCCAAGGCGAAGACCGACATCATAGTCAGACTCATCGCAAGGGCGAACCAGAATGTCGAAGCCTTCCTCGAGATCGACAAGTCCGGAAGCAACGGTCTCAGCGGACGAGGAAACGGAAGCTTCGATATCGAGGTACGGCCTTCGCGCGGAATATTCAACCTCAAGGGAGACTATACGCTCACCAGCGGAACCTTCCTATACAATGCGTTCGGTCTCGCGAAGAGGGAATTCGACATCCAGGACGGCAGTAACGTGAAGTTCAACGGAGCAATCATGGACAGCGACCTCGACATCAACGCAATCTACAGGACCAAGGCTCCGCTCTCCCGCCTCATTTCCGACACGACCTCGGTCAACAGCCGAAGGACAGTCGAGTGCGGTATCGCGATAACAGACAAGCTAAGCAACCCTTCACTCGCCTTCTCGATCGACATCCCCGACCTTGAGCCTTCAATCAAGTCTCAGGTGGAGAATGCCCTCAGCACGGAAGATAAGGTCCAGAAGCAGTTCATCGCCCTCCTGCTCTCGAACAACTTCCTGCCTGACGAGCAGTCCGGAATTACGAATGAGAGCACAAGCCTCATATATTCGAGCGTCACGAGCGTGTTCACGAACCAGTTGAACAACATACTTCAGAAGCTGAACATCCCTCTGGACTTCGACATGCGATACCAGCAGAACCAACGAGGAAACGACATCTTCGACGTCGCGGTATCGACGCAGTTGTTCAACAACAGGGTGATAGTCAACGGAAACATCGGAAACCGCCAATACACGACCGGAAACAGCAACTCCGATGTGGTCGGCGACCTTGACATAGAAATCAAGCTCGACAGGCCGGGAGCGCTCCGCCTCAACCTGTTCTCGCATTCGGCAGACCAGTACACGAACTACCTCGACAACTCACAGAGGAACGGTGTCGGTATTACCTACCAGCAGGAGTTCAACCGCTTCGTGGAGATGCTCAAGTACACGTTTGCAGGAAAGGAACAGAAGGAGAGGATCAACGAGGAGGAACTCGAGAAGCTCGTCAACGAACCTATGAAGGTGATGAGCGTGAACGAGGACGGCGGTCTCACCGTAATACTGAACAAATGAAAGGAAAAGGAACAATAGAGCTCGAAGGCATGGAGTTCCATGCTTACCACGGCTGCCTGGCATCAGAGAGGGCGACGGGCAACACATTCACCGTCGACTTCAAGGGAGAGTACGAGATGGGAAAGGCAGCTATCAGCGACCGCCTCGAGGACGCGTTGGACTATGGCCGCATCTACGACATCGTGGCACGAGAGATGGCGCAGCCTTCTGACCTGCTCGAGCATGTGGCAGGAAGGATAGTAAGGGCCATCGAGGCAGAGATTCCCGAGCTTTCGGACTTTTCCGTACGCGTCTCCAAGCAGCGTCCTCCGGTACAGGGAGTATGTGCATGGTCCCGCATAACCATGAATAAGTAATGGCAAAGAACATAGCATACGTAACTCTCGGCTGCAAGCTCAACTATGCCGAGACTTCAACATACGAAAGGGCACTCACGGAGGCCGGCTGCAGTGCCACCTCCTGGACTTCCGGCAAGGCAGACGTCTGCCTGGTGAATACCTGCTCCGTGACCGAGCATTCGGACAAGAAGTGCAGGAACATCATACGCAAGCTCCACCGAGTAAGCCCCGACGCAGACATAGTCGTGACCGGCTGCTACGCCCAGCTGAAGAAGGATGAAATCCTCGAATTGGAAGGTGTCAAGGCCGTCTTCGGAGCGAACGAAAAGAACAAGGTCGTACCTTTCATACTCGGAGAATGCTCCCAGGAGAAGAGCCCATGTATGTTCTCGGCCTACAGCAGCGGAGAAAGGACACGTTCCTTCCTCAAGGTCCAGGACGGATGCAACAACTACTGCACCTACTGCACCGTACCTTACGCACGTGGCGAGAGCAGGAACATCCCTATCGCCGAGGTAATCCCTCAGGCACGCGAGATTGCGGCTAAGGGAATCTGCGAGATCGTCCTCACAGGCGTTAACACAGGCGATTTCGGGCGCAGCACAGGAGAGAGCTTCTTTGATCTGATCAAGGAGCTGAATAAGGTAGAGGGCATCGAGAGATACCGAATCTCGTCCATTGAGCCCAACCTTCTGACCGACGAGATGGTGGACTGGATCGCAGCAGGAAGCAAGTTCCTCCCCCATTTCCACATCCCTCTCCAGTCGGGCTGCGACGCTGTCCTCAGCGAGATGCACCGCCATTATGATACCGAGTTCTTCGCAAGGAAGATCGAGTACATACGCAAGGCGATGGAGGGTCCCGGCAGGCTCCCTGTATTCTTCGGAATCGACGTGATCGTCGGCTTTCCCGGAGAGACGGAAGAGATGTTCGAACAGACTTACAGGTTCCTCGCGGAGCGCGTGAAGCCGGCATTCATCCACATCTTCCCATACTCCCGCCGCGCCGGCACTCCGGCAGCCGAGCGTAAGGATCAGGTGCGCGACGGCATAAAGACAGAGCGCGTAGAGAGGCTCGAGGCCCTCTGCGACAAGCTCCATGGCGAGTTCGTCGAGTCCTGCAAGGGCCTCAAGGCCAAGGTGCTCTTCGAGTCTTCCGACAAGAAGGGAATGATGTACGGATACACAGAGAATTACATCCAGGTCGCCCGGCCTTATGACAGGAACCTGGTCGGCAGGATTTCGGAGGTAGAGATATGATAGACAAGGCAAAGCTTACTTTCCTGGGCAGCGGCACTTCCCAGGGAATCCCTATCATAGGATGCGACTGTCCGGTATGCACTTCGCCGGACATCCATGACAACAGGCTCAGGGCTTCGGCACTCGTGGAATACAATGGCCTGACCATACTCGTGGACTGCGGCCCCGACTTCCGCCAGCAGATGCTCCGCGCCGGCGTCCGCCACCTTGACGCAATCCTTCTGACCCACAACCATAAGGACCATACCGGAGGAATCGACGAGGTGCGAAGCTTCAACCTCATTGAGAAAAAGCCGGTGAACATCTACTGCCAGAAGCATGTGATCAACGCACTCAAGAAGGAGTATTCATATGCCTTCGCGGAGGTCATCTATCCTGGCGCGCCTATCATCCAGGTCCATGAAATTGGTGGTGGAGTGGGCGACGAGCATGGTGCAAAGCCATTAGAGCTCCATAGCAACAAGCTCGAGCACGACCTCGTATGGGAATCAGGAAAAGGATGGAAGGACG